>CAUYTY010000122.1 GCA_963575655.1 Gammaproteobacteria bacterium
TAATAGATTATTTTTACTTGCTTGTCCCCTAACCAACGCGCAGGTTAGTAGACGATAGCCTAATCGACCATGAGGAACAACATCTCTTGGTCGAATTAGCGGCAGCAAGAAGAGGAGATTCGAAACTGCTGGTCCTTTATGTCGTTAATATGTTCAATCGCGATCGCTGTGAATTGGATCGTCTAAATGAACTACCCAATACTGCCTATGTAATGAAGCCGATACATGCCTCATTGCTGTTTAATACGCTACAGGAGTTGTTCGGAATTTCCAGTAAATTGCATGCTACTGTTTCTAAATGGGAAGACTCTTCTTGGAAAGTGCTAATCGAACGGCTAGGGGTTCGCGAGCGTTTGTCGGGTGCGCGGATTTTGCTGGTCGAGGATAACCTGATCAATCAGGAAGTGGCGGTGGAGGCCCTCTCGATGGCAGGGATCGAGGTACAGATTGCCACTAATGGCCGAGAGGCTGTGGATATGTTGAGTACGGGCAATATTTTTGATGGGGTGCTGATGGATCTGCAGATGCCAGTCATGGATGGTTTTGAGGCAACCCAGATTATTCGCCGACGGCACAGCATGGAAACAT
The DNA here is from genome assembly GCA_963575655.1 of Gammaproteobacteria bacterium. NCBI lineage: Bacteria > Pseudomonadati > Pseudomonadota > Gammaproteobacteria > Gammaproteobacteria bacterium. The sequence continues at coordinate 589 of CAUYTY010000122.1, forward strand.
TACCAATTATTGCGATGACAGCCGGCGTTCTTTTTAAGGATCGTCAGCGTAGCCTAGATGTTGGTATGAACGACCATGTCAGCAAACCAGTTAACCTGCAGAATCTAATGGAAACTTTGATGAAATGGGTAAAGCCGGCCCATCCTCGGCCATTACAGAACCATCAAAAAAGCAATGAGGATGGACATTCTTTAGGAAAGTCGTTGGTAATGGGTAATAAGGTGGACTGGGAAAAAATTGAGCTACCAGGAATTCATATCCACAATGGATTGGCGCGTATTGGTGGGAATCAGAAACTCTATTTCAAGTTGTTAAAGAGTTTTGCCAAGACACACGACAATACCGAGGCAGAGATCTTGGCGGCCCTGGCCAACCGCGATGCCAAGGCCTTGCGTCGCTTGACGCATTCTCTAAAAGGGGTGGCCGTCACCTTGGGTGCGGAGTTGCTACACAACAGTGCTGCACTCGCCGAACAAGAGGCTCTCACCGGTCAATTTGATCGCATACGGGTGACCGTTGACTCACTGATCGTACACCTGAACAAGGTACTGAACAGCATCCAAATGATGCTGGAACTAATTCGCGTTGCCGATGGCGGTTCGACCGGAAGTACTAGCGGCGCTACTCAAAACACTGTGCAACTTTATTCCGAGATAGTTAATTTGTTGGAACACAGTGATACTCGTTTGCAAGAGATCTGTGCGACCCATCAGACAACAATTCGAACCTGGTTTGGCGAAGCAGAATCTTACGAGACCTTCACGCAACACATCGAACTCTATCGCTTCGAAGAAGCTAGAGAGATTTTTCTAAATCGTGCGGTTGTTGAGACGCTTTCCTCATCGAATTGAAGAGAGACAGCTAATGTTAGATAGAGCGAATAACCAGCTCGTCGACAGACAAAGTTCGACGGAAGGCTATCAAAGGGCAACCGAATTACAAACCATTTTGGTGGTGGACGATAGCTTAGAAATACTCGCTTTGGTGGATGAAACGTTACACTCGCAATATCGAATCCAAGTGGCAACTAATGGACCCCAGGCACTCACTGTACTGGAACGAACATCGATAGTAGATTTGATCCTACTTGATGTCTTGATGCCAGGTATGGATGGTTTCGAAGTCTGCCAACGTATTAAGGAGGTACCTATTTGGCGCGATATTCCGATCATTTTTCTGACCGCGTTGGGCGAAAACAACGATGAGGCCTATGGTTTGAGTTTAGGTGCGGTGGATTATATCACCAAACCTGTGGTTCCAGTTACCTTGCAGGCTCGGGTCAATACTCATATGGAATTGCGTCGCGTATCTCAGGAATTGCAGCATAAAAACGAAGTACTGCGCGCAGAGCGAGAAGTTATTGAAGGTATGATTGTTCGTATGCGTGCCGATCTTGATTTCGACCATCGGCAGCTGCGCTGGTTAATGCGACCGGTGGAAAGAACCAGTGGTGATATTTGCCTAGCCGCATTTTGCCCCGATGGTCGCCAGATAATTCTTGTGGGAGATTTTACTGGACATGGTTTGACTGCTGCTATCGGAGGGCCTGGAGTTCAACGGGCATTCTATTCATTGTGCGCGAAAGGAGTCTCGATGATGCACCTGCTTACCGCCATTAACGATCTATTGGTTGCACAGTTGCTGACTTCGCAGTTTATGGCAGCGCATCTGATTGAGATTAATACCGAGCGACGGCGGATTTGTCTTTGGGGTGCAGGTATGCCAAGTCCACTATATGTCAATACGCAAGGAGAGGTGCAGCAAATCTCTATTGCTGGATTACCGTTGGGGGTGATGCCCGATTTGGATTTTTCAGAAGATGTCCATGCAATGAACGTTACAACCGGAGAACGGCTTCTGTTATATACCGACGGTATTAGCGAAGCGAAGAATGTCGCGGGCGAGATGTACCAGATCGATCGCTTGAATGCCAAGTATGCCACTTTACTAAAAAATGGTGGGCCACTTAGCGAACTCCTGGACGATCTGGACACATTTATCTCTGGCAGAAAACAGAAGGATGATATATTACTGCTTGAGGTGAGTGTGTAAATAAAAGGCATGAGCTTCGATGGTTATGTCATTCACTTCCCTCCCGTTGGCGGGGAGTAAACAGTTCAGGGTATACAAGTGACCATGACGAGTTTAGAACAATACGAACCCAGAGAAGTCCTAGTTGTTTGTCCTGACCAATATTTAACGGTGAATCAGATCTGGCCAATCCATGCACAAATCGAGAAGAATAGAGATATCCAATATCAACGTATCGTTGTAAATCTAAAAGAAGTTAAGTATGTGGATTCTCAGGGGCTAGGATTATTGTTGAGCCTCTTAACACAACTTAAAGTGCGGGGGTGTCAATTAGTTTTATGTGAGTGTAGCCCCTATATGTCGAATCTAATACATCAGTTACGTTTCAATACGTTGTTTGAAATTTATACCAAAGAAGAGGATGCTTGCCAATTGTAAAACAACCGCAAAACGCCCCTTAAATCCTTATGCAACCTAAGGGCGGATTACAACCTTGAAGTGCAACGGGTGAGTTAGTCGATTGTAACTCATTATTGAACACCTCAGAAGGAGTTTTGAATCCGAGGCATTTCCGTGTCCATATATCGGAAAAACATAAAAAGATAGGTAACCTGAGTTCGACGTAAGCAATCAGGGATTTGTTAAACATCTCATCACATTCTAGATAGAAATAGGGTGTTATTTTCTTCAACTACTAACCTGCGCGTTGGTTAGGGGACTCCAGCTAAATAGCATATTGGACGGATTCTTCTTTAAAAAGTTCTCTGACTTTCTCTGGCGATTTTTTTAAATCCTCTAAAAGTTGAGTAGCTTTATTTTTTAACTCCTCCACATTACGAATAAGGTGACGCGCAATTCCTTGTGTCTTAATATTGCTCCATACTAGCTCGACAGGATTAAGGTGTGGAGAATAGGTGGGAAGAAAGAATATTTTAACCTTTCCATTTGTCGTCTCCAGATATTCCTTAACTACTTTTGCATGATGGGCAGAATACCCGTCTGTTACAATATAGATGGGGCATGAATTCTCTTGAGCCAAAATTTTTAGATATTCAACAAACGCACCACCATTGAGCGATGAGGGACCTATTTGGAAATGCATCTTTCCTTCAGAAGTTATCGCAGCGATCATATTTATGCGATAACGTCCACCAGTGGAGGGAATTATGGGAGTTAAACCTTCTAGCCCCCAAGTTGTACCCGCGTGATAATCGGTGCGCGCCCCAGCCTCATCAAGAAAATAGATTATAGCACCCTCATTACTTGCCAACTCTTTGATTCTAGGAAACTCTTTGTTAATCCAATTATCTACTGAAAATTGGTCCCTCTCTATCGCACGATATACTGGCCGTTGTGGAGTTAAATTAATGCGGCGCAAAAAACGGCCCACCGCGGAACGACTCATGTAAATAGAAAATTTCCTCTCTATTAATGTCTTTATCATTTCAGTTGTCCATAAGACTGTCGAGAATTCAAAATCCAATGGGGTAAATGCGCACAGCCAGAATACGAGTATTCCTTCTTGCTGTTCATTGATGAAGGATTTTCTTCCAGGGACAGGTTTCGCATTTAACGTAGCTAGACCCATCTCTTTTGCCTTCTTCACCCATTCGTACACCTTCGATCGGTGCATACCGAAAATCTCGCCCACCTCCCTAGGAGACATTCCTTTACGTACAGCTTTTACTGCTTGAAGCCTTATATACTCAAGGGTAGAGTGATCGAGAGAACGTCCATCAGAATTTTTCATAATTTTAGCAATTTCATGTCTTATTTTTTGGTTGGACTAATAATAGATTATTTTTACTTGCTTGTCCCCTAACCAACGCGCAGGTTAGTACAATCAAATCTGTACTATTCGTCTTCCAGTTTCTAAGGTTCAATGATGGCTTTTTTGGTTGCCATGAGTATGCGATAAGGGCACAAACTATATTCACCATAAAATTAGCAAGACTGCGATGACGCGTGTGTTCCAGTTGAGAAATATTTTTTAGCTGATCGTTAACGGTCTCAATTATGGATCGTTTGCGCAACATTATTTTGTCAAAATCCCCAATAAAAACCTTTTTCATATTCTTTCGAATTTTTGTAATCAATTCAATTCCCTGCTCCCATAAAGATTCTTGAAGCGCCTTTGAAATGTACCCTTTGTCTCCAAACAATTTACCATTAATAAATTTTGCCATTTCCTTCAACCCCTTACGATCGTCAATATTTCCTGGCGTAACAAGAAAAGAGACCAGCTCTCCCTGGTCATCAATAACAAGATGCAACTTAAATCCATAATACCAATCAACGGATGTTTTTCCTCTTGCGGCGAGTCCATTGAATGTTCTGTGACGAGGAATACGGCGGTTATGGCAGACACGTAATGGCGTTGAGTCAATAAATGCAATTCCTTTTGAAGTAACGCGACGCGTGTTTAAATAGGCACACAGTGGAACTAGAACGGATTGCTCTAGCTCTACAAATCGGTTATAACTAACTCGATTCGGAAACTCCCTACCTAAAACAAACGGTACATAACCGATATAAAAATTCTTCAGATTCCTAAAACCAGAGCAATGAAAAAGAATTAAAATTGTCATCACCTCGGCGGGAGACATGATGAATTCCCGATCGCGTTGTGGCTTTTCTTCCGGCAAAAGCGATTGGCGCCACGCTGGTATGAAAACTCCATTAAAGTCATCAAGATCGCAAAATACCTTTGTTACATCAACGGGATTTGCGGTATTCATTGATGTGCTCCAGTGGTGAAGGATAATGGATACAGGCACTTATCTTGTATCTTACGTCGAACTCAGGTTAGGTAGATTATTTTTATTTTTCTTGTTATTTGTCCGCTCGGATGAAAAGGAAATACAGGTTGAATTGCTATGAAAGAAGGATTTCAAGCTGCCGAAAATAAGGTATTTTGTGAAAGATGAAGTAAAACTCGAAAAAAAAATGGATAATCAAGAAAAAACTGATTGCAGCCTTTCCTTAACCAAGCGAAGGGGGTGGGAATATGATCCGAAACGAATTTCATGACCCTGTTACAAATTTTGAAAACCAATGGATCTTTCCCTCCAAGTTTTCGAAGTTTGAATACTGGAGAGAATACCGAGCAGTTTATCGGTAATTTTTTTGTAGGTGGTTTTCACTCGACTGGTCAGTAGACCGTAATGCCGAATGACGTTGAAATAATGGGGAGGAATGTGCTGAACCAGATTCTTGATGAACTCAACGGTTCTCAAGGTGTGAAGCACTTTTCCACCGTTGTTTCGATAATCCTTGAATTCGAAGGTGACGAATTCTCCGGTATAGTCCTTGATACGGAGTTCCGATAATGGAGGACGTCTGGCATATCTTCCGACATACGCGGCGGTCAGCTCGAGATCTTTCTGTTCTTCCGTGATGTGAACAAAAAAACATTTTGATACTCCTTCCGAAGATCATCAAAAAGGCTTTCATAACCGCTGGCTCCGAGAAAACCTTGAGATCTGGATCTGGATTATTGGATTGAATATCCTTTCGGATTTGTTCCTTCAAATGCTCAATGAGGAGAGCTTGGTAACGCTTTTGGAGCATTTTGTGGGGAAAAGTGGACCAAGGGATCCACTCGGGATTTTCCGTCAAAACGGATACCGTTTTCATCCTGGCTTTTGGATCCCGTTGCTTCCTATTGATAAATCTGGTGAAGCGTTCCGCTTTCCCCGAGATCTTCAATCCACCGGCACTAATGATAACGTAGATATGAACATGCCGTTTCAAATCACTGCCGAATGTATGAAGAACAGCGGTTATCGCGGGGAGAAATCCTTGTTCCTTACAGAAGGAGAGGAGAGTCTCCGCGCAGGCGGAGAAAACCGCGTTTAGTAAGGTGCGTTTCTCGAAAAGCAAAGTCCGAAATTGCGATGGGACAGTAAAGGTGATATGAAAATATGGACAATTCGGGAGCATATTATTCATATCCGAAACCCATCTATCCGATTGAACCTTGGCGCAAACCGAACAGAAACGGCTTTTGCAAGAATGGGGGGCTTGGCATGTTTCCGTTGGATGAGTGGGACACGCAAACGTGGCGAAGCCGAGGCCATCCGGTTCTCGACAATTCATGACTTTCCAGACATTGTAGGCTACGTACCAAGTAACCAACGTCTTGTGCATGGAAAGGAACTTCAGTTTTCCTGGAGAATTTGTTTTAGGGTGAATCGCTTCCTGCTAGCGGTTCGGACGGTTTCCATGAGGCATCACACCTGGATAGTCGGCTGAAAGGCTAAGGAATAGCTTACCTTCCAAAGAAAACAAAAGAAAATTGACTTTGACTTATTGCCCGAAGGGCATCATGTTCTTCTGAATGCATTGAAGAAAGCTGGCATATGAATAATGGAAAGGATAAGGGAACTTTCTGTACATAATTGGTATAACATAAGGAAACCTTTAAGTGTAATTGGTATACCAGTCATCCTTCTCTTTTCTTGGTGTAGGTACGAACTTCTGTCACTACCGCATCGAGTGGTACGTCCCAAGGGCGTGGTGTTAAGACTTCTACCCGTTGAAAATCATAAGCAATCCCCACTATCCAAGGTTTTCGCCAGTAACGACGCCGAGCAAGGAAGGCCAGGGTCTGGTCGTAGTAGCCTCCCCCCATACCTAAACGGTTACCAGCTTCATCAAAAGCTACCAAGGGGATGAGGATGAGATCCAACGTCCAAGCACGAACACGGCGCGGCGTGGGATGAGCGGGTTCTAGGATATGCAGACGGTCGCGGCGTAGCGGGTCGCCGGGACGATAAGGGGCAAACCACAGGCGACGGCTACCCAAGGGGCAAAGCACGGGTAGATAACAACGCTTTCCCACATGAGTGGAGCGAGAAATAATCGGTGTAGGGTCGATTTCACCGTCGTTGGGCAGATACAGTGCCACCCGCTGGCTGTTGCGAAAGGAATGAACGCTTTGTACACGCTGGGCCACGCGGACCGCACAACGCATTCTCTCGCCAGCAGCCAGCGCACGACGCTGATGCCGCATCGCGCGGCGCAACTGCATGCGGGTCATTTAAGTATTCTTACGAGGAGGAAGTTGCAAAATCGAGGGAAGTCGCGAATTTTTAACTCCTGGATGAAGTCAAGAGTTGGTAGGGGAACATGATGCCCTTCGGGCAATAAGTCAAAGTCAAAACCGCATGGATTCTGTATTTTTCCTCCCTTTTCTTTTGTTTTCTTTGGAAGGTAAGCTATTCCTTAGCCTTTCAGCCGACTATCCAGGTGTGATGCCTCACGGAAACTGTCCGAACCGCTATCAGGAAGCAGCGGTTATGAAAGCCTTTTTTGATGATCTTCGGGAGGAGTATCAAAACGGTTTTTTCGTTCACATCACGGAAGAACAGAAAGATCTCGAGCTGACCGCTGCGTATGTCGGAAGGTATGCCAGACGTCCTTCATTATCGGAACTCCGTATCAAGGACTATACCGGAGAATTCGTCACCTTCGAATTCAAGGATTATCGAAACAACGGTGGAAAAGTGCTTCACACCTTGAGAACCGTTGAGTTCATCAAGAATCTGGTTCAGCACATTCCTCCCCATTACTTCAACGTCATTCGGCATTACGGTCTACTGGCCAGTCGAGTGAAAACCACCTACAAAAAATTACCGATAAACTGCTGGTATCCTCTCCAGTATTCAAACACCGAAAACTTGGGGGGAAAGGCAGACGGAATTTCGAGGGAAAGATCCATTGGTTTGCAAAATTTGTAACAGGGTCACGAAATTCGTTTCGGATCATACTCCCACCCCCTTCGCTTGGTTAAGGAAAGGCTGCAATCAGTTTTTTCTTGATTATCCCTTTTTTCGAGTTTCACTCCATTTTTCACGAAATACCTTATTTTCGGCAGATTGAAATCCTTCTTTCATAGCAACTCAACCTGTATTTCCTTTTCACCCGAGCGGACAAATAACCAGAAAAATAAAAATAATTTACCTATCGTTTTTTTGTTTTTCCGATATATCGGAAACCAAATCTGGGTACGCGGCGCACCCAAAATCTATACCCATTTGATGTTTAGTATTCTGGTGATTGCCGCTGAGCAGCTATTGCTGCTTGCTGCACTAACGGCGTAACCCCACCGCTGGGAACGCCACTCGTTTGGCGAGGGTTTTCTTTGGCTGCATATTGAGAAAGACAATGGTTCCTTCCGGTACTGACCCCAATTTAGGATGAAAAACGGCTGTTCTACAGTTTTCGACTAGTTTGCGAATTTCCTTATGAGGTATTTCGCAATTTGCTCACGAGGTAAAACTTGGATAAAACGGAGGGGAATGTTAGGCGGCAACCCCTACAGCACCATCGGCGACCCTTTGCCCTTGAACCGAAGGTTCAGGGTGGAGATGTCGGCGTAACCTTAGGTTCTCCGCAGTAAAGCGGATATGCACACCAGTTAACGCACCAATCCCCCGGGTTTGAATTTAGGCTCAAGGAGTAACCCAGGCCGTCAATGGACACTGCAGGGGGTGCCTAAAATTAAATCTTACTTCCTTTGTGGCTATCCTGTAGGGCGGTATCGATCTTGCCCTGAATGTTCCTGATCCGCACATTTACCGCGCGGATATAGTCGTCCTTTTCGGATCGATTTTGCAATAGCTCGTACGCAAAATTGAGGGCGGCCATGACGGCGATACGCTCTTGTCCGATCACCCGACCAGTGCTACGAATCTCCCTCATCCGCTCGTCGAGCAACCGCGCCGCGTACGACAGCGCCTCACGCTCCTCCTCAGGGCAGGTCACACGATATTCCTTGTCGAGGATGGTAACAGCTGCAACAGGTGGCATCTCTCTACTCATCAAGTTCCCCGAAAAATCCCTGATCCGTAGCTAGGCAGGGAGATTGAAGAGGCGGTTTCTATGATCGTTTAGGTTCTAACCATGCAAGGCGGCTGTGGTTGGTGAGGGCTCCAGCAACCTCAATCGCTCAACGATGGTTTCTATCCGGGTTTTCGCGGCGGCATGACGTTCTAACAGATCTGCCCGTTCTGTCTTCCACACTTGTCGTTGGCGAAGGGGGGCAACCTCGTCCTGAAGGTGCGCGCGCCGAATCAACTCATCCACCCGCACGTCGAGGGAATCCAGCGCATCTCGTTCGCCAGGTGCCATAGTCATTGTTGTGCCAAAGAGTAGCGGGGTTTTCCCAATGGTGACTGGAGAACGCATCCGCAGTGTCTGGGTGAGGATAATTGGCACTACGTAGACATTGGCTATTCTTCGAGAATAGTAATATACGTAAAATACGATTTTCGAAGAAACCACGCATGGCAAGGTGAGCGCCAGGGGATGACCTCGAAATGCTATTCAATATCGACGATAACGATTGTCCGAGAATTACCCTAGCGGACAAATTACATTACCGTGTTTGGATACCTCTACCAGGATAGAATCGCTTTCTGAGATCTACCCATTTTGTCTCGTTGGGCAAAACGCCGCCTAAAGTTTTTTGCTCCACCTATAACCTACCGTTTTTGTAAATTAAAACCAAAGCCTTCTCCATCTGCTCGAAACGGTTGCCATGGAACCTACCATTAGGTGTATGGTAACCGCTCAATGCCCAAGCGTACAACGTCACTACTTAGAGGTTGCATAACAAAACCAATTATCCAGATGAAAAGAAAGGTAGATGGTAAACAAGTTGGCATAGTATTATAAATTGCTTCATTTAAAATCCGGTCACAAGCCAAAATTCTGAATACAGACCGTTGCCTCTCTTGAAGAGGCGATGGAGGTGAAGAGCATCATGTCCAAGTTAGTGAGGCCCCACGGGGGTGGTGAACTCAAGATCCTCTTGCTCCAGGGCGCCGCCCAAGAGGCGGAGCTTGCTCGTGCCGCAACCCTTCCCCAGGTACGTATGTCGTCCCGTGAGACGGGCGATCTCATCATGTTGGGAATTGGTGGTTTTACCCCTCTCGAAGGATTCATGACCCGAGCTGATTGGGAAGGGGTGTGTGACGGTTACAAAATGGCCAGTGGCCTGTTTTGGCCAATCCCGGTTACCTTGTCTACCAACAAGGCGACTGCTGACGGTCTCAAAGTGGGTGGCGATGTCGCCCTAGTGGATGACGAGACCGGAAGTATTATGGGGACTATGAAGGTCACCGAAAAGTATGCCATCGACAAGGAACATGAGTGCATCATGGTGTACAAAACCACGGATATGGAACATCCCGGTGTCAAAATGGTGATGGAGCAAGGTGAGGTTAATCTGGCGGGTCCGGTAAAGGTGCTCTCTACCGGTGATTTTGCTGAGAAATACGGTGCCCTATTCATGACCCCGACCGAGACTCGGGCGTTATTCGAGTCTAATGGCTGGAGCACGGTCGCGGCATTCCAAACCCGTAATCCGATGCACCGTTCCCACGAGTACCTGGCGAAGGTTGCGGTCGAGACTTGTGACGGTGTGCTCATCCACTCCTTGCTGGGTAAACTCAAACCGGGTGATATTCCTGCTGAGGTTCGTGCTCGGTCCATTGACACGTTGGTCGAGAATTATTTTGCCAAGAACACCGTTGTCCAGGCGGGCTACCCGTTGGACATGCGCTATGCCGGTCCACGTGAGGCATTGCTGCATGCCCTCTTCCGTCAGAACTATGGTTGTTCGCACCTGATTGTCGGTCGTGACCACGCGGGTGTTGGTTCTTATTACGGGCCTTTCGATGCCCACCACATCTTCGATGAGATCCCCAAGGATGCCTTGGAGACCAAGCCTCTGAAGATCGATTGGACCTTCTGGTGTTATCGGTGTGGCGGAATGGCCTCGATGCGGACTTGCCCGCACGACGACAAGGAGCGCTTGCTGCTGTCTGGAACCAAGCTACGCAAGGCTCTTTCGGAAGGCGGAGATGTTCCGACCGAATTCAGCCGCCCCGAGGTGTTGAGTATCTTGCGTGAGTACTATGCCAGTCTGCAGTCCCATGAGAAGGTAGAAGTTAAGTTGAGTGGCCACTCGGCCAGATAGTTTTGGATTAACCGTTTGTAGAGTGCCCTAGATAACCGTTGTTTGTAGATAACTCCCTGGAGAGACGCAATGCCAACTTTTGTACGCACTGACAAGTGTGACGGCTGTAAAGGTCAGGACAAGACCGCCTGCATGTACATTTGCCCCCACGACCTGATGAAGCTCGATAAAGACGGCTCTGAGACCGGCCACGCGATGCGTGCCTTCAATCAGGAACCAGAGCAATGCTGGGAGTGCTACTCCTGTGTCAAGATCTGTCCTCAGAACGCGATCGAGGCCCGTCACTACGCGGACGTCGTCCCGCTGGGTGGCTCCGTTCAACCTCTGCGTGGCTCTGACTCCATCCTGTGGACCATCAAGTTCCGCAATGGAACCATGAAGCGCTTCAAATTCCCCATCCGGACCACCCCGGAAGGCTCCATCGACCCGTATGGTAGCAAGCCCATGCCGAAACTGGCCGATATTGCCAAAATCGGCTTCTTCACCCAGGAGGGCGGTTTCCGCCCCGGTAATCCTGCCGAGTTGATCCGCAAGTAAACGGGCTCGCCTGTCTACTAACGGTCAACGGATCCCGTTGAAATCTACCTTTCCGAGTAAAGAAAACATGTCAGGTACTTTTGTTAATCCCGAAGTCGTGCAGGAAGAGGTTGATATCCTCTTGATTGGTGGTGGAATGGCGTGCTGTGGCGCTGCCTATGAGCTGATGCGTTGGGCTGAGGCCGTCAAGGCCGAGACCGGGACTGATCTTAAGATCAAGCTGGTCGACAAGGCCGCTATGGACCGTTCCGGGGCTGTGGCCCAGGGTCTGTCCGCCATCAACACCTACATCGGCTCCGAGCAGGATCCAGCCGATTACGCCCGCATGGTCTCCAACGACCTGATGGGTATTACCCGTGACGATTTGGCCTATGACCTGGGCCGCCATGTGGATGAGTCCGTCCATCTGTTCGAGGAGTGGGGTCTGCCGATCTGGAAGACCGACGAAAACGGCGAGCGTCATGATGGCTCTAAGGGCCTACCCGCGCTGAAGGACGGCGGCAAGCCGGTACGCTCTGGTAAGTGGCAGATCATGATCAACGGCGAATCCTACAAGTGGATCGTCGCTGAGGCCGCCAAGAAGGCCCTGGGCATGGACCGTATCCAGGAGCGCGTGTTTATCGTCAAGCTGGTCAACGACAAGAATGACAAGAACCGTGTAGCCGGTGCCGTAGGTTTCTCGGTACGCGAGAACAAGGTGTTTGTCTTCAAGGCGAAGGCCATCCTGTTGGCTGCTGGTGGTTGCGTCAACATCTTCCGTCCCCGTTCCGTGGGTGAGGGCCAGGGGCGCGCCTGGTATCCAGTGTGGAACGCCGGTTCCACCTACTCCATGGCCGCTGAGGCTGGCGCTGAGCTGACCATGATGGAAAACCGCTTCGTACCCGCCCGCTTCAAGGACGGTTACGGCCCGGTAGGGGCGTGGTTCCTGCTGTTCAAGGCCAAGGCCACCAATGCCGTCGGCGAAGTCTACATGGAGACCAACAAGCACCTCCTGGACGACTACCCGCCCTACGGTCAGGCCGCCGTACCTGCCTCCTGCCTACGCAACCATTTGATGCTCAAGGAGATGAAGGAAGGCCGTGGTCCCATCTACATGGATACGGTCACCGCCCTTGCCAAAATGAAGGAAGTGCTTACCCCGCGTGAGGTCAAGCACCTGGAAGCTGAGGCGTGGGAAGACTTCTTGGACATGTGCATTGGTCAGTGCGGCGTTTGGGTCGGTGAGAACATCGAGCCGGAGAAGAAGAACTCCGAGCTAATGCCAACCGAGCCTTACCTGCTGGGCTCTCACTCCGGTTGCTGTGGTATCTGGGTCTCCGGCCCCGAGGACCTGGGTGCCCCGACCAGCGAAGAGTACGGCAACATCCCCGGCCATCTGCCGAGTGGTTGGAATTGGGGCTATCGCTCCATGACCACGGTTAAGGGTCTGTTCACTGCCGGTGACGGCGTGGGCGCCTCCGGCCACAAGTTCTCCTCCGGTTCTCATGCCGAAGGGCGTATCTGCGCCAAGTCCTTGGTGCGTTTCACCCTCGACAACAAGAGCTGGACCCCAGAACTCGACACCGACGTCAATACCCTGGTCGAACAGATCTACAAGCCAGTACGTAACTTCTTGGAGTTCAAGGACTACACCACCGCTATCGACGTGAACCCCAACTACATCACGCCGAAGATGTTGCAGTTCCGTCTCCAGAAGATCATGGACGAATACGTTGCCGGTGTGGCGACCTATTACACCACCAATGCCCATATGCTGAAGGTGGCCGAGGACAAGCTGGAAATGCTCAAGGAAGACGCCATGAAGATGCGTGCCAAGGACCTCCACGAGTTGCTGCGTGCGTGGGAAAACTACCACCGCATCCTCACGGCCGAGGCCCACATGAAGCATATCCAGTTCCGCGAGGAGAGCCGTTACCCCGGCTTCTACTATCGCATGGATAAGAACTTTGTTGACGAGCAGAATTGGAAGTGCTTTGTGAACTCCATCTACGACAAGGATGCCAAGAAGTGGACGGTGTTCAAGCGTAAGCATGTGGACCTGGTAGACAAGTCCAAGCTGTTCAAGCCCGCCAAGCATTAATCGCGGTCTAGGGCAGACGCCTGACAAGAGGCCGGGTACCGCAAGGTACCCGGCCTTGCAGTTTTAGCTGTCACGAATCAACGAGAATTATCTTGATGATTTTCTAATCGCAGAAATCATTTGGTCGGTTACCCATTTATGGAAAATAACCTACCAAGTTTCTCTCTACCTGGCTGACACCGCATGGCTGACATCGACATCGACCCCACTTCTGCACCTTTTCCCCAAAGTCCGGTAGTCCCTGCGCTCTTGAGCGGTGACGCCCCTCTCCAATTCCGTTGCCACCCAGACATTGCCTGTTTCAATGCCTGCTGCAAGAACATTGATATCAGCCTCACTCCCTACGACATTCTCCGTCTACGGCAACGCCTGAAAGTCAGCAGTGACGATTTCTTAACGCGCTATACCATCCCCTACGAGATCGAGAAAGAAGGATTGGTGGGGATCAAATTGCGCCCGGTGGAGCAGGGTACGGCCTGCCAATTTATGACAGAAAAGGGTTGTGGCGTTTATAGTGATCGTCCCACCGCTTGTCGTTATTATCCGTTAGCCTTGCTCTCGCTACGCCATCAGGATGAGTATACCGACCGTAGTGCCTATGCCTTGGTCCAAGAAGATCACTGCCACGGTCACCAGGAATCCCGGCTCCTCACCATTGATGAATATCGTCAGGAACAGGGCTTGACAGAGTATGATGAACTCGCACGTGGTTGGCGTCAGCTCATCCTCAAAAAGAAATCCTCCGGTCCCACGGTCGGTAAACCGAGCAAGCGTAGTTTGCAACTCTTCTTTATGGTCTGCTACGACCTAGACCGCTTCCGGCAATTTGTGAATAATCCCGGATTTCAGGAGGTCTATGACCTTTCTGAAGACCTTTTGCAAACACTTCGTACGGACGATACCGAATTAATGTTGTTCGGTTTTCGGTTTCTGCTCCAGATTTTGTTCAACGAGACCTCGATTGCCCTTAAAAGCGACGCCGTAGATCGACGCTTAGCACGCAAACAAGAACGAGAGACGGTAATGGAAACCATCGTAAGTAAGGTAGCTCCCACTCCCGTTGCTGAATAGGTGGGAATATCAAATGTAAAATCTAACCTCTAGTCATATTGATGGTTGGGTTACTAAAAAATACGGAGACATATTACCTAGTAATGCTTCCCCTTGCGGTGGTGTACTGCGGCGGTATGGTTACGATGGCTACCCAAAATAGATCATCCATCGCCAAGATCGTGCGGATTACTCTAAATCTAGATTCGTTTCCAATGACTTGAATCTGTTGATCAGGCCCAGAATGGTACTAGAAATACTTGATATGGCGCATTTACCGTGGGGGGTGTGATGAACATAGTTATTGATCTTCCAAGAGCCGACTATTGTGTTGAGTCCGGGTCGGCAAATAGGGCCGAGGCTTCAAATTATTGGCATTCGGTGTGGAGGGCGAACAAGAAGAAGCTTGAAAAAGTCTGCACCCCTAATCCTAGGGTGAGTTTGAATTTTCCTAACACCAAAGAATTGATCTTCGTTTGATGTGTCAAACAATGGTGCTGGTTTTTCTGAAAAGGGGCCAGACTCGTATTATTTCTCAGAAATAATACGAGTCTGGCCCCTTCTTTCTCAAGTTGTTGCCTATGGCCCAATGTAACTGTCATGCTACCCAGAATCAGAGTTTCGGGCTATGGCGAACGAGAAGTCTTATCGTACTCAAGTTGCCACCGATGACTTAGTTCAACCGTCTAGAAGAGTCGTAGAACCTGAGCCCCTTCCAGAGTCGTGAATTCCTGCGGAACTAAATCCAGAACTAAGTAGATGTCCTTTTGTCTCATTCTGTTTCACATTGAATACCCAACACATGAGTGGTATCGTGCTGGCCGTATTTGAGCTACCCAGTTAAGCCGCAACGGCATAGAAATCAATGTTCACCGGGGCAGGCATCTCACCCTACATTTTATGGATAGCCATCTGTGAAACGAATGAACGAGCCTGCTCTTCGTCGGACACACCGGCATGTGTCGCGGATTAAATGGATAGCCCGTATTGGCTAGACGTGGTTGGCTTTCCTGTTCCTTACTTGATACGTTTGCCCCTTACTCACCACTTCCTGAAAATACTGGAGGATGCTATGTTCGCTAAATTTATAGGTCGCCTGTCGCTATTTCTCTGTTTTCTAATGCTTTGGTTGAATGCTGGGATTGTTACGGCCAATACCGAAGTATCCACAATTAATAGAACTACCTTTGTTTCTGTCACACTGCAGAAGAATAGCGTCTTCTTTTCCGTGAACGGGTTGTCTTACGAAGACATAACGGTATGGACTTGGAACGGAGTAGATATCACCGTGCACCTACAAGCCGCTGTGTCAGACGGGTCAGCAAAGGTACATAGTACTACCAAAGGTTGTAGCGTTGAATGGAGAAACCCTCCAGTAGAATTAGAATTGAATAGTAGCGGCGTTTTAGGGGTGAACGCGATGGCTTTAAGCGTAACCGCCGATAGTGGGTGGTGTCTTACGTTGACCTAACTGGCAGAGCGGGAAAGGAAATCCACTCATGAATTGTCCAAACATGATCGGTAAGACCAGCAGCCATGGCTGGTGTTCGATCTTTCCATTTTTCACGATCATCCTTAATACGCAGTGTTCGCACAGGCCAGCGGAAATTGTAGCTGAGTGCTACAAAGTATGTCATTGCATTGTGCATTTCCCAATTCTTTGAGAAACGGTAACTCTTACGGGTCTTCCGGGCATTCTGGCCACGGTCGGTGGCATTGAGACGTTCGATGAATGCGGTATTGATAAAGGAGCTGACTATCGAGCGCGCCAGCCATAGGATCAATAACTCCAGAGTACCGAAGACCACGGTTCGTTTCACATCCACAACTCGACCCTTCTTGCGAGTTTTACGAACGGTGGCATAACACAAGTCATTTGGCATGACTCGCTTTGGGTTCGGAGGACGACCTGGCCCTGGTCGTTTAGGTTGTGCCACTTCGGTTGCGTAAACTTTCTCAATTGCAGTTTGGTAAGGGGCGTGTTCGTCGGATGTAAGTAACAAATCAGTTCTTCCTTTACTAACCTGCGCGTTGGTTAGGGGACAAGCAAGTAAAAATAATCTATTATTAGTCCAACCAAAAAATAAGACATGAAATTGCTAAAATTATGAAAAATTCTGATGGACGTTCTCTCGATCACTCTACCCTTGAGTATATAAGGCTTCAAGCAGTAAAAGCTGTACGTAAAGGAATGTCTCCTAGGGAGGTGGGCGAGATTTTCGGTATGCACCGATCGAAGGTGTACGAATGGGTGAAGAAGGCAAAAGAGATGGGTCTAGCTACGTTAAATGCGAAACCTGTCCCTGGAAGAAAATCCTTCATCAATGAACAGCAAGAAGGAATACTCGTATTCTGGCTGTGCGCATTTACCCCATTGGATTTTGAATTCTCGACAGTCTTATGGACAACTGAAATGATAAAGACATTAATAGAGAGGAAATTTTCTATTTACATGAGTCGTTCCGCGGTGGGCCGTTTTTTGCGCCGCATTAATTTAACTCCACAACGGCCAGTATATCGTGCGATAGAGAGGGACCAATTTTCAGTAGATAATTGGATTAACAAAGAGTTTCCTAGAATCAAAGAGTTGGCAAGTAATGAGGGTGCTATAATCTATTTTCTTGATGAGGCTGGGGCGCGCACCGATTATCACGCGGGTACAACTTGGGGGCTAGAAGGTTTAACTCCCATAATTCCCTCCACTGGTGGACGTTATCGCATAAATATGATCGCTGCGATAACTTCTGAAGGAAAGATGCATTTCCAAATAGGTCCCTCATCGCTCAATGGTGGTGCGTTTGTTGAATATCTAAAAATTTTGGCTCAAGAGAATTCATGCCCCATCTATATTGTAACAGACGGGTATTCTGCCCATCATGCAAAAGTAGTTAAGGAATATCTGGAGACGACAAATGGAAAGGTTAAAATATTCTTTCTTCCCACCTATTCTCCACACCTTAATCCTGTCGAGCTAGTATGGAGCAATATTAAGACACAAGGAATTGCGCGTCACCTTATTCGTAATGTGGAGGAGTTAAAAAATAAAGCTACTCAACTTTTAGAGGATTTAAAAAAATCGCCAGAGAAAGTCAGAGAACTTTTTAAAGAAGAATCCGTCCAATATGCTATTTAGCTGGAGTCCCCTAACCAACGCGCAGGTTAGTAACACCAGCAGTTCTCATTTGCCGCGAATTCGAGAATCAGGACAGTCTACGTTGCGACAAGAAAATACCTCAATTGGGTGTGTAGCCATCACTTTAACCTCAAGTAATTGAGAATAAAAATACGCACTACGCTCGTAAAACAACAGCATTACTTTTTGTAACTGACAGAATTATAGAATGTTCTTGTCGTAGCGTAGGTTAGGTCAACGTAAGGCACCACCCGAATTCGGAAATCAGGACAATCTACGTTGCGACAACAAAATACCTCAATTGGGTGTGCAGCCATCACTTTAACCTCAAGTAATTGAGAATAAAAATACGCACTACGCTCGTAAAACAACAGCATTACTTTTTGTAACTGACAGAATTATAGAATGTTCTTGTCGTAGCGTAGGTTAGGTCAACGTAAGGCACCACCCGAATTCGGAAATCAGGACAATCTACGTTGCGACAACAAAATACCTCAATTGGGTGTGCAGCCATCACTTTAACCTCAAGTAATTGAGAATAAAAATACGCACTACGCTCGTAAAACAACAGCATTACTTTTTGTAACTGACAGAATTATAGAATGTTTTTGTCGTAGCGTAGGTTAGGTCAACGTAAGGCACCACCCGATAGTGCAGCGGAAGACACCGCTCAAGTGTACAAGCAGATCAGTGTAGGCTCAGTGCATACGTGCGCCCTGAAAATGGACAACACCTTACGATGCTGGGGGTCGAACGAATTCGGCCAAGCTACCACGCCCATAGGAAGTTTCAAGCAAGTCAGCGCTGGGGGGGATGCACACCTGCGCCCTGAAGGCGGACAATACCTTACAGTGCTGGGGGGGATAATAGGTACGATCAAGCTACCCCACCCGCAGGAAGTTTCAAGCAAGTCAGTGCGGGCTATTCTCACTCCTGCGCTCTGAAGGCGAACAACACCTTACAGTGTTGGGGAAATGACTGGTACGGTCAAACTATCTCGCCATCAGGAAGTTTCAAGCAAGTCAGCTCCGGTTATCGTCACGCCTGTGCCCTGAAGGCGGATAACACCTTACAGTGCTGGGGGTATAATGGTTGGGGTCAAGCCAACTCGCCCGCAGGAAGTTTCAAGCAGGTCAGCGTAGGTGAGTCACACGCCTGCGTTCTGAAGGCGAATAACGCCTTACAGTGCTGGGGGTATAGCCGGTACTGGGAGAATAACTGGTACGGTCAAGCCACTCTGTCCACAGGAAGTTTCAAGCAGGTCAGCGTTGGGGGGGGGGGACCTGCGCCCTGAAGGCAGACAACACCTTACAGTGCTGGGGAGGTCTCTACGGTGGCCAAGACATCCCACCCTCGAGAAGTTTCAAACAGGTCAGCGCTGGGGGGGCGCACACCTGCGCCCTGAAAACGGACAACGCTCTACAGTGCTGGGGGAATAATGGTTTCGGCGTAGCTACCCCGCCCTCAGGAAGTTTTAAGCAAGTCAGTGCAGGCTTAACACACACCTGTGCCCTGAAGGCGGACAACACCCTACAATGCTGGGGGGACAATGGTTTCGGCCAGGCTACCTCGCCCGCAGGAAGTTTCAAGCAGGTCAGCGCAGGCTTTGAGCACACCTGCGCATTGAGGGTAGATAACACGTTAGTTTGCTTGGGAAATGACGGGGATGAAGAGAGTCCTAGTCAAGTCATCATCCCAGGAAGTTTCAAACAGGTCAGCGTTGGGTCATGCATCTGTGCCCTAAAGACGGACAACTCTTTACAGTGCTGGGGGGGGCTAGCTACCACGCCCACAGGAAGTTTCAAACAGGTCAGCGCGGGCTATTTTCACGCCTGCGCCCTGAAAGTGGACAACACCTTACAGTGCTGGGGGGAGAATGGTTTGGGTCAAGCCACTCCACCCTCCGGAAGTTTCAAGCAGGTTAGTGCGGGTGAGTTACACACCTGTGCCCTGAAGACGGATAATACCTTACGGTGCTGGGGGGACAATAGTTTAGGTCAAGCCACCCCGCCCGCAGGAAGTTTTAAGCAGGTCAGCGTGGGCCGTGGTCATTCCTGCGCCCTGAAGGTGGACAACACCTTACAGTGCTGGGGGCCAGATACCGTTTATAAATAACGACGGGGAAAGTAAACACTAAACGAAAAAGCCCACAAGCTATAAACGGTTTGAGGATTTTTTCTATTTTTGTAGTCAGTGGTTGACCTTCTTTCGTTGCGATCCAGTGCTAACCGAACTTGGAGATTTCCTTTACGACCATAATTGCGGACCACCAACGTAAAGTTGCGCAGAAGGCAGAAAGTAGGTTGGCCAACGAAAGAGGCCGAAAGAACTAAGTGGACGTCCTTTTTTGAAATCAAAGAGGCAGAATGATAAAAGGGGCTGGACTCGCATTATTCCTAATAATAATACGAGTCCAGCCTCTTTTTTCAGGTTGCTACCTATGACCCAATGCAACTGTCATGCTACTCCGAATCGTTAGTTTTTGGCTATAAAGAATGGGAAGTCTTATTGCAAAGCAATACCTACTTGCGCCAGCAGATCATCGACCTGTTCAGATTTATTCTTCTCAATCAGTTTCTCCAGGGCGTCATACCAATAACCCGCTTCGGCTAAATCTGCGACGTTATTTAGCGGTAGAGTTGGTGTTTTCCGGGAGATCGTGGCATTTGAAAATAAAAGGTTAGCGTCTGGTTCTTTATCGCTGGATAACACTACCGTCCAACGATATATCTGATCCGGTTTCAATTTTACTCCAAGCTCAGAAAGTCGGATGACCTGAATGCCGGGGGAATTAACTGTACCTAATTTCACGTCCAATACGGTTTGGTTTTCGTCCTCTAACTCCAGAGAAAACTCCACGTTATACAGGGACAAAGTGGAACTGTACCAATACAACGTCGGTGCTGCACGCTTAGTAAGGCCGGTCTGCGGAGGCGCCAACAACTGAATCTTAGGTACTTTTTGAAAGCTGCGCGTACCTCCACCAATCCGCTGAGTGGGCGCTCCCAGTTGGGCAGGTCTAAAAACAATAAGTTTTTCTGCACTAGCCGGAAAGGTTGAATTCAGAAACATCAATAGAATAAATAATGAACCTCGGTTCAGCGTTTTATTCTGCATGTGTATTCTCCAGATTTAGTTAACTCAAGTCGTCACCGATGACTCAATCCAAGCGTTTAAAGGAGTCGTAGAACCCTGAGGCCCTTCCAGCCCGCGTGGGATGCGGTACGCTCTTTCTATAAACGCACGTTGATTATAGCGACCACCGGCAACTGCTTCGGGAAATTCCCGATGACCGACAACATTCGCTTGTTGGATGACAATTATGAAATCACTGAACCGCCATACGCATTACCTGCCGAGGTACGTAGCGCAACAATGATCGCTTCCGAAATATCCATGGGCTATGCCCCAGTCAATGTCGTCGATGATGTCGGTAAAAGCTATACCCTAGCGCACAAAATACATTTATTTTAAAAAGATGGTGTCCTTGAACCGTCTCTTAGATTAGATGCCTTGCCACCTCACGGAAAGAATAAAATATTCCCAGGTATTGAGAATGCCGCCGATTTATATTTAATTTGCGAGCCAACTTGACTAAAATTGGCAGCGCTAAAGACATTTCCGGTAATCGATCAGGCGCTCCCGAGGAGCGCTGGCAGAGATGTCGGCGCTCCTCAGGGAATGAATGGCTGCACTACCTGTGGCTTACGTCCTGTCCATTATTTTTTAGAGACGTTTAATAGCAGTACCGTTCCACCCCACCCCTCAGGATAGGGACCTTTACGCTTTGCCTCGCGCCACGGAAGCCCCTCTAGGGCCGTGCGGAGAGTAGCAAGAGGGGCGTCGTATTCCAGACCGGTCTTGGCTAAGGCCACCAATCCCAGAGGTTCAATAAATTGCTGGCGGGCAACGTTACCTACCCATAACGGTATCTCGCCGGGAGTAAGTTGTGCATCTGCCTGCCATAGACGCAATACCAAACGTGTTGGCGAGGTTTCCGTGCCTGAGTAACAACAGATCATCCGTAATACCTCTTTGCGACCATCATGGAAATAAGGCAATACCGGCAACTCGATAACTTCCGGCTTCGGGATGAAAAGCCGCAGAACACTTGCCGTATCCAATGGGGCAGGGACACGCCAACCGTAAAGCTCCAAGTAACGACGTAATTCCATCGGATCACCTGCCACCTGAAAGGTCATGGGGGTATTGGAATTGCCTCTCCAATCCACCCGATAACCTGCCAATTCCGCCCAATCTTCGTCCCACCAACGCGAGGCATTCAAAATGCGTTGCGGATGACGGACTTCATAGCGTATTACGTGCAGACTGTGGTGGGTCGTTATATATCCGCTGCCGGTAATCAAAACGGTCAGAAGTAGCACTCCTCCGAGTTCCCGCAGATTCAACGAGGAGGATGCACGGCGGCGATAGGCAATTCCTATCAATCCCGACCAAATTGCCCCCAGGGTTATCCCTCCGACTATGTCGGACAACCAATGGCGTCCCAAGTAGAGGTGAGAGATCGCCACCAAGATGATCCACACGGCGGCAATCGTATAAGGCAAACGGCGGAGCGTAGGGGGCAATTCCCTCGCTACCAGCACGGCCAAGAAACCATAGAGGGTACTCACTAACGCGGCATGGATACTGGGAAAGGAATCACTCATCTCCCCCAAATAGATCTCTGGTCTCGGTATGGCATCCGGTAACAAATAATTGAAGCCAATTCCGACCAATACCGCCATCGCCACCGCTGCTGCCCAATGGGTTGCCGCTAACCAGTGTCGTCGGACCATAAGCCAAACCAATCCCGTACCGGCTACCGCGAGATTTACTGGGGCATCCGCCAACTCGGAGATGAATATCATCACCTGGTCGGCCCAGGAGGTACGTAGCCCATGCAGCAGGTAATAAACCTGATAGTCCAATCCCAGTGGCTGGGATTGGCCAATCTCTCCCAATAAAATGGCAAAGAAGATCCATCCTCCGAATAACAGCGTTACACCCAATTCCACCAAACCTTTCAATTCTGGGTGTTTCGGATCGAGTAGACCGACGGTCACGTCTTCGAACAAGGGGTTGGCCTGCCCCCAGGCGAGCAGATGCAGGACCATGCGTTGCGTTCGTGGCTGGAGCAGGGCGTAGATCCGACGTACCAACCATGCGGTCGCCCAAACCACCAAGAGCAGCAGGACCAGGATCATCATAAGGCGGGTCGCGACCTTAGAGGCCAGGGTCAGAGACGCCCCAAACACTACACCGGGTAGGATGTA
Source organism: Gammaproteobacteria bacterium (assembly GCA_963575655.1). Lineage (NCBI taxonomy): Bacteria > Pseudomonadati > Pseudomonadota > Gammaproteobacteria > Gammaproteobacteria bacterium. Next base: position 23,682 of record CAUYTY010000122.1, read on the forward strand.
CGCAGGTGCCCAGGTGATGGCAGAGAGGAAGTTTGCCCAGTAGAAGCGTCCCACGGGCATCCCCATCATCCCTGCTACTGCTGGAATAATGGGGCGTACTGGCCCAGCAAAGCGTCCAAAAACGACGCTCTTGGCCCCGTGACGGACAAAAAAGCGTTCAGCCCGCCCCAACCACTCCGGGTGATTGTTAAACGGCCACATCGTGCGGAGATGTTCGCGATAATGGCGACCAATAAGGTAACTCACCCCATCGCCCACCAAGGCGCCGAGAATGGCCCAACTCAACGTTGCCCACAGCCCCATACCCCCCAAGGCCACCAAGGCACCAATGCCGAACATAATGATGGTCCCAGGAACAAATAATCCCACTACCACCAGCGATTCGGAAACGTTGATCAAAAATACCGTGATGCCGGCCCAATGAGGGTGAAGATTGAGCCACTCCACGGTGGCGGTTACATATCCATTCACTTGCGGCCCGCTCGATTTCTCTGAAAGAATGAAGGATAGAAATCAAAAACCGAATAACTCAAAGTGAGCGCCAAAGATTAAAGTTTTTTCTTTTGAGGTAAAAGAAAAACTTTACGCTTTAGTTCATTCTCTTTGAATTACTCGGTTCTTGGTAATATTCAATGAACTACTTTTTTGGAGAATTCGCCTGCCCGTTCTGCCGAAGGCGGATTCCCAAGTCGCGCAACTGATCATCGGTGGCCACGGAGGGGGCGCCGGTGAGTAAGCAGGCCGCAGTTTGGGTCTTGGGGAAGGCGATAACGTCGCGAATTGAGGCAGAACCGGTCATTAGCATGACGAGGCGATCCAACCCAAAGGCGATGCCACCGTGCGGAGGCGCACCGTAACCCAGCGCGGTGAGTAAGAAACCAAATTTCTCCTCCGCCTCCTTCGTGCCAATACCGAGCAGTTCAAATACCGCCTGTTGTAATTCGGGGCGGTGGATACGGATGGAGCCCCCGCCCACCTCAGTGCCATTGAGGACCAAGTCGTAGGCCCGCGATAGAGCGGCCCCTGGATTCGCGTGCAGGGCCTCGATGTCATTCACCTGAGGGGCAGTAAAGGGGTGGTGTAGCGCCGCCCAACGCCCGCCCTGCTCGTCGCGTTCAAACATCGGGAAATCCACCACCCACAGTGGACGCCAACCACGCTCGACCAGTCCATGGTCTGCCCCCAGCCGCAGTCGCAACGCCCCCAGTGACTCGTTAACCACCGTAGCCCGATCGGCGCCAAAGAAGATTACGTCACCTGTTTGGGCGCCGGTACGGTCTAGGACTCCCACCAATACCTCGTCGGAGAGGAACTTAACGATGGGCGATTGCAGTCCCGCCCGTCCCCGCGTGATGTCGTTGATCTTGATATAAGCCAAACCCTTGGCCCCATAGGTCGTTACAAATTCCTGGTAGCCATCAATAGCTGAGCGTGGCAACTCGTTACCTCCGGGCAGACGCAAGGCTGCCACCCGTCCTCGGGGGTCACGCGCTGGCGCGGAGAAGACCTTGAAATCCACGTCACGCATCAGGTCACTGAGGTCTGTCAGTTCCAAGGGATTGCGGAGGTCGGGACGGTCGGAACCAAAACGATGCATCGCCTCGGCGTAGGTCATGCGTGGGAAGGGATTGGGCAGCGCCACTTCCAGCACCCGGGCGAACAATTCGCGCACCATCGGCTCCATGATCTCCATGATCCCGTTTTCATCCAGGAAGGAGGTCTCGATATCAACCTGGGTGAACTCGGGTTGGCGATCGGCGCGCAGGTCCTCATCGCGAAAGCAACGCACCACCTGGTAGTAGCGATCCATGCCCGCGATCATCAGGAGCTGTTTGAAAAGCTGAGGTGACTGGGGTAGGGCAAAGCAGTGGCCAGGGTGGGTACGACTGGGTACTAGGTAGTCCCGAGCCCCCTCCGGGGTGGTCTTGGTTAGAAACGGAGTCTCGATATCCAAAAAACCACGGCTATCCAAGAAGTGGCGCAGGGTACGGGTAATCTCCGTCCGAATACGAATCCGACGCAGCATTTCGGGGCGACGCAGGTCCAGGTAGCGATAGCGGAGACGTACCTCCTCGCTCGCATCCGTATCGTCTTCCAGGGTAAATGGCGGGGGATCGGCACGGTTGAGCACCTCCACCGTAGTCCCCACCACCTCCACTAGACCCGTGGCTAAATGCTCGTTTTCAGTACCTTCAGGACGTAGACGAACCGTACCAGTGATACGTAACACATACTCGGAGCGGACTCGTTCCACGGACAAAAACGCCTCTGGAACGTCAGGATTTACCACTACCTGCACCACTCCATCCCGATCACGCAGGTCGATGAAGACGATTCCTCCGTGGTCGCGGCGACGATTCACCCAACCGCAGAGTTCCACCGTTTGGCCCACCAAAGACTCGTTGATCTGTCCGCAATAATGGCTGCGCATAGCAATAATCCGACATAAAGGAGGTGATATTGAGGCCCGTACCTAAGTTAAGGATGCCGGGGAGAGGCCGCGATGCTAAGGGGTGAGGCGCGGCGACGCAACCAGATCCCATCTCACTCGACTACCCTACCATTCATCTAGTATGGAAAATGGTGGGTCTTGCCGTTCCGAGGCGTAAGAACCCGCTTGTAACTAACTGCTGTTCCCGTATAATACGCTCCCTCTCGGTGAGGCCGCTGTGGGTTCCTTTCCATGCGGTGGTTTCAGAGGGGTTTTTGTAAAAGCTTATTGAAACGGGGCGTAGCGCAGCCTGGTAGCGCACCTGAATGGGGTTCAGGTGGTCGGAGGTTCAAATCCTCTCGCCCCGACCAGTCGATACAACACTCTGGTTAGTGTGTCATTCAGCTTTGGTGGCCCATCGAATTCCGGGTAGGATGCCCACCCCTCTCCCGCATTTGGCTGTCCCGATGGTCCCAATTTAAATCGCGAGCACCTAGTGAGGTGCTGAGCCTTTCGCCTTGTAGCCCAAGGACCAAAAAAACCGAAGAGGCTCCTACCTCTCGGGATAGGCAACCTCCTCGTCGTTTTTTCCTCATCTGCCTTTTCGCTATCCCTCAGAGGTTTCCTCTCGTACCAATTAGGTGGGGGAGTCGTCGTTTTGTTGCAATTCCTCATCGGTTAGCGCAGGCGAAGCGATTGGACCTTCCTCATTGGCAATACGAAGCTTGTCGAGGGTCCAGCCCTCCGCAAGCAGATCCAACAACCAACCAGGTTTGCGACCTCTACCCGCCCAGGTCTCGGTGGGGATAGTTGGATGTCGGTAAAGGGCGCGAACCCCATCAGATTTCTTTGGCTCAGGGGCGTGTACACCTGCCTCAAAACCAAGATCCGCTGCGGTAAAACCATACTCGCCAATGATCTGTGTGACGGTCTTTAACGCCTCGCTACGCCTGGAATTTACAATCCGCAGTGCATCATTACCAATCTGGGATAACTCAGTCGTAGACATCGAATTCATCACTGCAACAATCTCTTCTTTAGTAAACATGAGGTTACCTTATTCTAGTCTTCACGTATGGTAGGCATTCTACAAAACACCAGAGACATTTTATATCACTCACCGTGGGCATTGGCGACACGTACGGTGTGAACACCACAAATAATAGTCATGGTTCATCGCAAGATGGGCACCGAACAACGCTATCGCACAATCAGTCGCATAGAACACGCCATGCTGTTCAAGGTTGGTCTGAACCTTGCCTATCGGCGGTAGCGGGGCAACGGTGGGAGGTTCAATATCACTACTGCTCCCGAAATGATTATCGATTCCTCGATATCAGCACCACCGGTATTAGGCCTCCTGCGTTGGGCCGGCACTGGTCTATTTTGATTCTTGCTATAATCGATTGAAAATTATACACTATTCTATCTTAAGCTAAAATCATCCCATTTCCTGATAATTTGAAGAAGCTCTTAATGTTGACCACAATCCGCTGCCTTCATTGCAATTCTGAAGACTGCCGTATCTCCAAAACTTATAATACATCCAGCAACGGCAGCAGAAATCTTTATGAATGCAATAGCTGTCGGAATGTTTTTTCAGAAACAAAAGGAACATTTATGGAGAATATAAAAAAACCCATAAGCCTGATTGCAAAGGTACTCCAGGCGCGAAGTGAGGGAATTGGCTTTAACGCTGCCTGCCGACTTTCTGGAATAGCAAAAAATACGTTATTAGAATCAATACGTTCGCCAAATTTGATGACCACAGGAAGTTAGAGGGTATACTTAGCGGCCACTAATCCAGCTGCTCGCAGGGGAGCCGATGGACCTTTTATTTTTTCTGGCGTGTTTGGCTCCTTGCCTCAACGCTACCACTTTGCGCCGTCTAGCCCGTGTAGTGGCCGCGCTTCTGACCATGACGGGGCGGGTCACCATGCTGGGTATTTCACGCTGGACGGAAGCCGGCGGCAGTTATCGCACGGTCCAGCGTTTCTTCAACACCCTGATACCGTGGGAAAAAGTACAGTGGCACCTCATCCGTCGCCACCTGATGCGAGTTCCCTGCGTGATATTGCTCACCGCAGACGAAGTGGTGACACCCAAGGCGGGCCGCCATACCCATGGGATAGGCCGGTTCTTCTCCTCCATTTACGGTAAGCCGCTTCCCAGCCTATGCCATTTGTGCCTCTCGCTGACCTCGGTCAACGACCGTGTGTCCTATCCCGTGATGACGCTACCGGTAATCCCTCCGGAAAAACCTCCGACGGCTCCATCCCGGCCAACCGTCAAACGGGGACGCGGCCGCCCCAAGGGGAGCCGCAACCAAGTCCGCACTGAAGTAGAACTGACGGCATTCCAGCGATTCTTACGGGACGCGATCCAAGCCCTGCAGGTTTTGGTCGGCGCCGACCTCCCGCTGCTCTACTTCGTCTATGACGGGGCTCTCGGCCACAACGCCGGGGTCCAATTGGTCCGACACTGTGGTCTCCATCTCATTTCCAAGCTACGCCACGATTCCGCGCTTTATTTCCCCTACGAGGGTCTTCAATCCGGCCGGGGACCACGCAAAAAGTATGGCGCTCGCCTCGACTACGGCCAGCTTCCCGAGCATTTCCGTAAATTCTCCGTGGTCGAAGACAACCTCCGTACCGACATCTACCAGATGAGCTTGCGCCACAAGAAATTCACGGAACTGCTCAACGTCGTCATCATCATCAAAACGAACCTAAAAACCCTCAAGTCTGCCCATGTTCTACTCTTCAGTTCCGATCTCGCCCTCGCCTGGAATGAGCTGATGGACTATTACTCGCTTCGCTTCCAAATCGAGTTCAACTTTCGTGACGCCAAGCAGTTCTGGGGGCTCGACGACTTCATGTCCGTCAACGAACGCCCTGCCATCAATGCTGCCAACCTTGCCTTCTTCATGGTCAATGTTTCGCATCTCTTGAGGCGACAAACCAAGTTCGTCGGCATGAGCATCATTGACCTCAAGGCGGTGGTGTTCCAGACCTGGATATGGCCAGTAATGTTCCATAATTTAGATATTTTTCAGACTAAGACGCCAAATTCATAGCGATTTATGAAGAGACCAATCACAATATCATGCATTTTCTCAAGTTTGGAGAAGCAAATGGTTTTCCGGGCAAGCCGTTTGATACGTGTCCGTAACATTAAATGTTTCCTCTCGATTTTTTGAGTATTCTTCTTGCTAATGATTTGTTGTTCGACTGGTAAATTCCGTTCATAAGCCCCCCAATCGTCAGTATAAAATCGAGAAATCCCAAACGGCTTGAGGAGTTCTTTTAAGGACAAAAATACCGAATCTTTCCTTTTGCCAAACACATACGCAAGAACATTTCCCGTAGCATGGTCAATAGCATGCCAAAGCCAGCGTTGATTTTCCTTGTTGCCGACATAGCTCCACATTATCATCCACTTCAGCACCTTCAACTTTCTGAATATCAGAAAGAATGTCATCTGAATTCAGTCTTTCCAGTAGTGACCGATTGACTGGTTCCATATAGGGTTCTTGTTTCTTTTATTTTGCTAATAACCGTCCCTGGACTAATTCCCAATACCCGCGCAGTATCACGGATCCCGCTGCCGTTCATTGCCATGTCGATGATCTGCTCCTTGACTTCTGGCAAATACCCCTGGTAGGTATAATCTAAAATGAATGTCTTCCTACCACATTCCGGCTTCAGGCAGAGATAGCGTTGTTTTCCAAGTTCCGTCTTGCCGCGTTTAACGACATGATCACATTTACAGCATGGACACAAAACAGCTCTGTTAGCCATTGGAGGTTCTTTCCAAGTAAAGTTCTCGTTGCGCACGATAATACTTCAAAATTATGGCAGAAAGTCACCCGATACCCATGTTTGAAGAATGGCTACCGCAATATCCAGGTCTGAAACACCACCTTCTGCCCATCATGCAAAAGTAGTTAAGGAATATCTGGAGACGACAAATGGAAAGGTTAAAATATTCTTTCTTCCCACCTATTCTCCACACCTTAATCCTGTCGAGCTAGTATGGAGCAATATTAAGACACAAGGAATTGCGCGTCACCTTATTCGTAATGTGGAGGAGTTAAAAAATAAAGCTACTCAACTTTTAGAGGATTTAAAAAAATCGCCAGAGAAAGTCAGAGAACTTTTTAAAGAAGAATCCGTCCAATATGCTATTTAGCTGGAGTCCCCTAACCAACGCGCAGGTTAGTAGAAATGTGTTTTACTCTTTGATCACTCAAGATTTACTCCCAAAACTATGCTTCTCCCTTCTGTTTCATATACTTCCATTCGCTCTTGAAAGGCTGTTCTCTTCTCTTCATTTGCTTTTGGGTGTGATAGTGTTTTTTTCTTATAGCTGATTCTCATGCGTTTTAATGCTTGACCAATGCCGCTCCTACTCACCCCTAAACGTTTAGCTCGCTCGAATTGATAGGCGTCAGGGTGCATTGCAACATCACGCGCCAGCGATTCCCTATTAATTTTCGTGGCGGGTTTGTCACGAGTTAGTTTTGGTTCCAGGCGTGAACGCCACCGCGTCAAAGTGGCAATCCCAATCCCAATCCCAATCCCAATTCCAAAGCGGCTTGCGATTTCTGCGTAGGTGAGCTGTTCTTGTTCTTGTATGGCGAGCACTTTGCGACGGAAATCAATTGAATATGTCATGGGTTTAATCACTTTATAATGGCTTTGCTATACTTCAAAATTATGGCAGAAAGTCACCCGATACCCATGTTTGAAGAATGGCTACCGCAATATCCAGGTCTGAAACACCACCTTCTGCCCATCATGCAAAAGTAGTTAAGGAATATCTGGAGACGACAAATGGAAAGGTTAAAATATTCTTTCTTCCCACCTATTCTCCACACCTTAATCCTGTCGAGCTAGTATGGAGCAATATTAAGACACAAGGAATTGCGCGTCACCTTATTCGTAATGTGGAGGAGTTAAAAAATAAAGCTACTCAACTTTTAGAGGATTTAAAAAAATCGCCAGAGAAAGTCAGAGAACTTTTTAAAGAAGAATCCGTCCAATATGCTATTTAGCTGGAGTCCCCTAACCAACGCGCAGGTTAGTAGCACGATTAAACAGAGACGCTCCTTGTTATCCATACCACGGGTCCAGTTGACTGCTTCGGTGACCGATGATATCGCGTGGGTTTTGAAACCGAAAGAATCAAGGGCATGAGTAATCGACTCACGTACTGCCTCCTGCCGGATCCAGATCAGTGTTTGGCATTCATGCCAGAGTTGAGAAACCAACCGTGGTATTGTGCGCGGTATATCAATTACACCCACTGGCACCTCAAAATGAAACACACTGCCTTCCCCAAGGCTGCTTTCTACTCCGATCTTTCCCTCCATAGCATCCACCAAGCGTTTACTGATAGGCAGGCCCAACCCGGTCCCTTCGTTGGAAAAAGAACGGTTACCCACTCCTTGTTCAAAAGGGAGAAACACCCGTCGCAGTTGATGCGGCGCGATGCCAATACCCGTATCACGTACCGACACACAAAGCAGCAATCGATTATTAGCAAGGTCGCGTTTCCTTATGGTGATTTCTACCTCGCCGCGCTCCGTGAATTTTATTGCATTGCCGACCAGGTTTATTAATATTTGTTGGATACGGAAAGGGTCACCAATCAACTGATCGGGTACATCTGGGTCCTGCCGCAAAACCAATTCCAGATCTTTTTCAAAGGCGCGCTGCGAGGTCGCATTAAATAAGTTCCCAATGATCTCGCTTAGCGAAAAGCGAATATTCTCCAGACGCAATCGCCCCGCTTCAATTCTAGAGAAATCCAAGATATCATTGATAGTAGACAAGAGGATTTGACCCGATCCACGGATCGCATTAACCCAATGTTGCTGTTTGTTGCTCAAGTGGGTGCCGCGCAAAAGTTCCACCATACTCAGTACCCCGTTGAGTGGAGTGCGAATCTCGTGACTCATACTGGCCAGAAATACGCTCTTGAGTTTATTTGCTTGTTCTGCTGCCTCTTTGGCCCGACGCAAGTCTTGTGCAATTCTTCTTTCGGTGACATCGCGAATCACCAAGACCATCTCACCATCATCCAGCGAAAAAACATGACAGTCTAACCGATAATTATGACCAGTTCTTTCCAGAGAAAATTCCTCAATATGGCACGGTGCCTGATTCTTTGATGCATTCCGTAAAACCTCATAGAGAGCGGGAGCCTCATTTTCCTTAATCACCTCATTGAGGTTGGTAACCTGCCGTTTGCCTATTCCCAAAACCGGTAAGCGGCGACAACTCTCATTGAGATCCTCAATCCGAAAGTTATTTTCCGCACCTGATAGCACCATACAACCAGAGATCATGTTGTCGAATAACCCCCGATAGCGTAGTTCGCTGCGATTAATCTCTCGTTTGAGGTTTAACAAAGTAGTGGCTGCCTCGCTAAGCTTCTGTAACTCGCGGGCGGCGTAGGGCATAGCGACCTTCGAGGCAATCTCGGTCTGCAAGGATTCATGAATGATTCGAATTGGTCGTATCACAATCAGCCGTGCTAACAGGATCAAACTGGTAGCAAGAGTCAACAGCGTCAGCGTTAGGGTATAAAGTAATCGATGAATATGTTGCTTAATCTCCGTTAGATGGGAGGTCATATCCCATGTTACCCGTACCTGACCGAAAACCAATAACTCCGACTCCATAGTTTTGGCAACTATTGACGAAGCAGACGCCACCCTTTTCCATTCGGCAAGAGAAATACCAGCATGGTTATATACTTCCAAAGATAGAATATTATCATCTTTCTTCCCGGTCTCCGCTAAGATTACTTTAAGTACCCGCACATCTAGATCGATTAAATCATCCATAATTGTACTCACCAAAGAGGATAGTTTTTCTCTCAAGGTAGCCTCATATATCTTATGATGCTGTTGTTCCTCAGTGTTGATGATAAAAGTTCCTGCCGTCACGACTAATACCAACGTCACTAATAACGAGGAGAATAACAATTGATGAGACAACTTCCATTGCCTAGACCAATACAGCGAGCGACTTATAAAGCCACTCTGCCATTTCTTTAATACAGCAAAAGATATTAAATATTTATATTTCATAAATTAATTATCCATTTAACACATGATAATTCCCGGTGGTAAGCGCTTTCCCCAATATGGTGGGAATGAAGGGTTACGGGAAACTTTGTAGATTTTGTTGTTCGGTATATAATTCAGCAGGAATCAATGGGTAGTTCGTCAGTGTAACAATCTATTGTTTCGATTATGTGACAAGCGAATCACCAACGCAGCTACCCACCTAAGAAGAGGTCCGGCACAGAATTTGCGTTATTTATGATTTTATGATTTTATGATTTTATGATTTTATGATTTTATGATTTTATGATTTTATGATTTTATGATTTTATGATTTTCCTAAATATAATCAATGCACAACCTAAATGAACCATCGCCAAGTAATTTCTTGCTTTACAGATGTAACGGGTACGAATCGCCCGAAAACCTTTCACCCAGGCAATTGTTCGCTCGACCACCCAGCGTCGGGCGGTACGCGCTTTCTTTCCTTTCCCGATTTTCTTTTCACCAATGCGGCGAATGTGTGGAACATAATCATTTTCCCTCACTTCTTTTTCGACGCGAGGGTAGTCGTACCCTTTATCTAAGCACATATTTTGGGGACGTTCTGGCGTCGGTTTAGGGCGTGGGAGAATATCGGTTGCCAACGTTAAGGAGACTAAACTGCTATCGTGGATATTGGCTCCAACAACAACTACTCCCAAAGGTATTCCATCTTGATTCACCTGCAAATGGAATTTACTTCCGCTACGTTCTCGGTCGGATTATGTCCTAATCCTTCTTCCGCCAAACATACTATCTGCCCTCGTACGGGCGCTTGTACCAATGAACCATCCATAGACTGCCATTCCCACCTAACGACTTTAAGTTATTAATATTCATAATAATCTAAACGAAAAATTTCACGAAAAACGCCAGCAGCCTCCCATTGTTGAAAGTGCTCATGAATTGTACTCTTTGAGCCATAGATATGTGGTAGGCAATTTCACTGACAGCCTGTTTTAAGAATGTGTAGAATACCATTTAGAATGATCTGGAAGTCTATAGGCGGACTGCCACCTGATTTCTTCCGCACGAATGGATCCAGCAAGGGTTTAACTTTCTTCCAAAATTTATCTGAAATCTCTTGATGTTCCATGTTACTTTCTCCAGGCAGGTATAATTGTACACATTATAACTTTACAAAATTTTAGAGCCACAATAGAGTAAGAATTAGTTAATCCCATATAGCTATGGTGCGCTAGCAGAGAGTGATATAAGGAATTGTCAGATCCGTATGGCCACTTCTATAAGAAACTACTATAAATCTATCAATAGAATAACCATTCAACAGAATAGTTTTTGTTTGTCAAGCTTGGTGCATATTTTGTGCCGGATGTCCTCTAAGCCACAACAGATACGAACGCTGGAGACAGTGCGCCGTTGGCGTATGTCGCGGCTTAGGTGGATCGCCCGTTAGTCCACGTTAAGTAGGGTCACCGTGACCGATCCGATGCGGGTGTTGGTCCCATCACTGACCCGTAACTCGAAGCCCATAACGGTATCCGTGCTAACCAATGGGGCTCGAAAGTAGGCGGTGGGTCTTTGCGCATTGTTTAGTGTCACCGCTGGGCCAGAGGTCTGGGTCCAGAGGTAGGTAAGGCCGTTGAGGCCGTCCAGATCCTTGGCGCTGCCGACCAGTTTGATGATCGCTTGGTCAGACTGACCGGCAAGGCGCTCCGGGGTCGAGAACACGGCCGGGACACGCACGTAGGGAGGGCGATTGACGCAGGTGGCAGTGTCAGCGACTACCTCGCTGAAGGGTAGATTGGTGGCGCCAACCACTCGAATGTTGTCCACCAACCAACCGAGTTCACCAGTACCGCTATCGGTGGCAGCACGGAAGCGTAGACGCACACTACGCCCAGCAAGCGCAGTACCGAAGCTGATCGTCTGCGGTGTGAGTCCAGCGCTAAAACCACCAAAACCAGCACAAGCGCCAGCGACATCGTAGTTTGGGGCGAAGGCTATGACCTGAGTGTTGTAGCCACCCCGAGTAAAGCTACCCCCTGCCGCCAGTACGTCTTGCCACCTGCCGCTGCCGATTTTGACCTCGACTACACCGCCATCGAAACTAAAACCGGGACCATCATCGGTGTCGATCTCAAATTGGAACGCAGTATCAAATTTGACGCTGAAAGGCTGGGTTCCAACCTTAATCACCGGGGAAATAAGAGATGCGTCGGTGGGAGTATCGTTGTCCGGGATGAACCATGCCTGACCAGTGTGATAGCTGTCGTTAAGGTCGCTAGTGACTCGCCAACCTTCACCTGCCCCTGGGGAAATCTCCGTCAATGTGGGTGACCAGTCAGCCGTGGTGGCTGCGATTTGCTCCGCATTATCCACGGTGAAAAGAGAACTTTTGAGGTTGTAATTGACGATCCTTTCGACCCATACGGTTTGCGGTTCGAACACCGTGTTGGGGGTCGCACCCGCCTGCGGGAAATCAACCTTCAACTTTAAATCAGCCGCAGTGGCAGCACTATGCAGCGTGACAGGGAGGCTACCGGTGGCAAAACCATTGACATCAAAGACGCCAAAGACGATCCGGCCACTGTTACCAAAGGACACATCCGCCGTCGAAGTAACTTGTGCCGTCAATCTCCGTGGCAGGGGCTGGTTCCCAGAGTTGCGGATGCGCAGAGTCAACAATGCGGTCTCACCGGCATCCAATACCCCGTCCGCATCGCAGTAGCCAGCGGTGCTAGTAAGGTAGGTGGTATCCAGGGTTGTTTCCACCACTTCGTACGAAGCCCTTAACGCTACGAAACTCTCTACCAATCCAGAGTTATCTTGGGAATTGCGAGAGGGCGCTATCGCACCTACCCCCATGCCGTACTTTGCAAATGATTTGGTCGCGAGTTCGAAGTCTGCGCGATCCGTGGCCTTGACCGCCGCCAACAGCGCGTCACGTGCCTCAAGGAAGGTTGGGGCGTTCGGGGTCATCTTGAGGCCGGCGATAATGTAGTCCTTCATCCGGTCCTGGGCCTCACGGAAGGTATAGCGTGCATCGTTGATCAAGGAGACGTAGAAATCCCACAGGGTGTTGGCCCAGATCTCACCGGCGCTATGTTCCTCGGAGTTGTCTCCTCCCGGCGCCAATGGTGCGGTGCTGGGAAGTGTCACACCGTCGGTGATGTGCTTGAAGGTCATCGGGAACACCGCCGGATTGGTGGAGTAAGGCGCACGCCGAATACCAAAATAGGGACTCGGCATAGTGTAGATGCCGAACGGATAGGCCCCCTGGAAATTGGCGTTGCCCGCCACGGTTGCATCCTCCGGGCGCGCCTCCAGCAGTAGGGCACTAACGTCACTCCAACCCTCGCCCAGGGCGCCACCTTGTTTATTGGAGAGGCCATCACCGTTACCAACTAGGCGATTACTGACGTAGTGAAACCATTCGTGGGCGATGATGCCGTTGTCTATACCTCCATCACGGTTGGCGCTTGGGGCTCGATGCATGGTCACCGTAAGCGGACCTCGGGCAATCTCGTTTTTGATGCGAGCACCATCCGCAAATGAGGTGCTTAGGACGGGGATGGTGACCGCTTCGTTGGTACCGGTCATGCTCGGTGCAGTCCCGTCATCGCTGTTGTTAACAATGATCGCGCCAATAGCCCCAGCCTTTTGGACATTCGCCACCTTATCCACGAAGAAACAATTCCCGCGGTCGATGAACGCAATGTTGCCGCTGACGTTGGTGGTATTGGTGAGGTCGGTGCAGGCATCGGCCGGGGTAACGGTTACCACCTGACCGTCGAGATCAAACTGCATTGCCCCGAAGTCTGCGACATTAGTAACCAGTGAACCGAGACCCACTGCGGAAAGCGTAGCGTTGGCAGCAGTTGACCCGCTCCAAAGAAACATCTGCATACGCGGACTTCTACCATCGGCGGGCGTATCCATGTTGGCGTTATCAAAACCACTATAATCCTGCCCCTCAGCGAGGATGGGATCGCCACCTAGTCCACCACGACCATAGTTGTTGGTTTGGGCGTTACCAGCGGCCTCGTCGAAACCGTTGCCGTACCACCAATCGTGTAGAAAGTTGTTCACGTAGAACAAATTGACGATCCCCCCGTTGCGTGCGGTCGGGGTGGTCGGATCGGTATCGGCGACGACTGAATAGTCGAAGCTGCGCAGGCTGGTAACCTTGGCGCGAAAGTCACCAGACTTGGGCTGACGCCCGTTACCACCCCCTAGATCCACGTAGGCATCAACATTGTTACCTACGGTCGTGGTAGCACCGCTGGGAAGCCACGGATCACCGGTAGCAATAGGACCACTCTCCAGAGTGACTAGATTGGTCTCCGCCGAGATGCGCGGCAGGGTAAGATTGGGATCCAACGCCGTTAGTGGGACAATATCATTGCCGAAGGGGGTATCGAAGGGCATTCCTGGAGAGATAGCATCGGCAAACACGCGGTAACTAAAGGCCGCGCGATCTATATGGTTGTTACGGAACAGGATACGCCCATCTTCCGCCGCGACCACATAGCCGTAGGAGAGGCGCCCAGCCTGACCGCGCTTTTCCAGCGACACATCCAAGTACCAAGCCGGGACAAGACGACCATCAAGGGGAAAGTAAACTCGTTTACTACGCGCCGTATCGGTGAGGCGGTATGCTCCCGTCTGCCGAGTAACACGAAACAGGGTGTAGTCGTCGCGTTCTCCAAGCGATTCCAGGGTAGCAGGGTCGATCTCCCCCCCAAGGTCAGCGACCGCGCTGGCGATTGCCTGCTGCGGGGATTGGCGAAATCCTCCATCGGCCAAGGCGGAGGCAACGGCCGTACCGTCGCTGCTGTCATCCGGTGCGAAGTAGCCAGAGGCAGCGACCGGTCGTAGCTCGCGATCCAGCATTACGTTCAGGTGGCGACCAAAGACCTCAACGCCACCGTGCATCTGCTGATAACGTGCGATGAGGGGACCACGCTTGGTATCGTGTAATTCGCGCAACCGCGCCGTAGCGATAGTGTGTTTACTAAGCCCGAGGCGCACCCCGTTATGGCCGAGGAATTCGCGGGTCGTGCGCTCCACCTGGGCCGCACGCTCCTGCTGCTTTGCCGCCATCGCTGGCGGTGGCGAGGGGTCGGTGTTGGGGGCAGCCCACAGAAAAGTAGTAGTACCGAGTTGTTCGTCGTCGTTGGATGGATAGCCCGCTGCCTGGTTGCGCGAGGAACGACGAGACTGGACCCAGGCCGAGCGTGGCAACACACCATTCGTAACGGATGGAACCGTGGAAGTAGCCGATCCTTCAAGAGATGCGTCGTAGTTGGGGCGCACCACTGGCGTAGCACCGAGTGCGACACTGCTTTCAATGACTAGGGCTGAGGTTAAGGCTAGAAGGACGAATAAATTCTTCTTCATTGGGAATACCAGGGTCGTTGTCGCCAGTGAGCCGAGAGGGGGCGATGAACCTCTAATCAACATTAGATCCTTGCCACCGTCTGGGATAGTTGCACTACGACCGCCAGCATAACAAGATTGCTGTTGCCAAGTCTCTCCCCGTCCATTAACTTCCCGTGGAATAACTCCATTTTCTATATTCGTGCGGAATTGTTAGATCAACTAGCATGATTCTCCTTCCTCCCAACGAAAAAAGGTGAATGCTTGCTCATATCTTTATCTGGTGCATTGCACTGAGTTATCTCATTCAGGACGACTGACCATAACCTGACGAAACGATAACCAAGCCCGACGAATAGGTAGTAACTTGGATTATCTCTGCGGCGTCGGACGTATTTTCTGATCGCCCCTCCCCCTGACCTTAGTTATCGTTTCGTCAGGCTACATTTAGCTTATTACCCAAAAGGGGTTACGTCGTTTGGCCCAGGGTTGCAACATAGTCGCTACCCTGGGGAAATAGAAAATAGCGTTACCCTGGAATTATGTATGGCATAGCTCAACCCAGAATGGGTTGCATACGTCTAATTTAGCTCGGGGTAGCGACTACGTCGCAACCCTGGGCCAAATAACGTAACCCCTTCGAGGTAGCATGAAATGTAGCTTGACAAAACGGTGGCCAAGCCCCTCCCCCTTCTTGCTGAGAGGGGGAATAAACAATTCTAAGCAATTACGAGAAAATTATAAGAAAGGAAACACTATGGTAGATACTGAGATCGAGGATCTGGAGATCGACCTATTCGTTGAGGCGATGCGACTGCGTCATGGTTATGATTTCGATCACTATGCGCGGGCGTCGTTTAAGCGTCGGGTACAGGCCCTTGCCAATACCTTTAGTTGTGCGAGCGTGGTGGATCTGATCCCACGTATAGTACGCGAACCAATGTTGCTACCGAATATCCTTGCACATCTTTCGGTACCAGTGACCGAGATGTTCCGCGACCCACTGGTATTTCGCGCCATCCGTGAACAGGTGGTGCCTATCCTAAATTCCTACCCACGCCCTAATATTTGGCAAGCCGGTTGCGCGACCGGCGAGGAGGTCTATTCCCTCGCGATTCTGCTCCAAGAAGAAGGATTGCTACACAAGACCCAGATCTACGCTACCGATATTAATGACGCGGCCCTCTCTTTTGCCGAGGAAGGGGTATTCTCGGCCAAGAATATCCATGAGTACCACGATAATTATCGCAAGGCGGGTGGTAAGGCCGCACTGAGTGACTACTTTCACATGAAGTATGACCTGGGGCGCGTGGATGAAGCACTGCGCAGCCGCATTGTCTTTGCCCACCATAATTTGGTTGCGGATGGGGTGTTCTGTGAGGTGCAGATGGTGATCTGTCGCAATGTCTTAATATATTTCAATCGACAATTGCAAGACCGAGTCCTGTCATTATTTCTGGCGAGCCTGGCACGGGGCGGGGTGTTGTGCGTTGGGACACGTGAGAATCTGTCATTTGCGGAGGCGGGGCGCTATTTTCTGCCTCTCGATAGTGAGCTACGTCTCTTCAAGAAAACGGGAGAATATCATGATCGCGCACTTTCAATCGACCACTAACCATTCTTTTCGACTATCGCAACCACAGGCGGTGGTTATGGGATGTTCTGCCGGCGGTGTGGATGCCTTACGAATTATTTTAGCCGGCCTGCCAATGGATTTTCCCTTGCCGGTGGTGATCGTTTCTCATATCGCGGCATCGCTAAAAAGTCTATTGCCGGAAATTCTTACAGTGATATGTAAGCTTCCGGTGCAGGAGGCGATTGAACGTTGTCCAGTGGCGCCAGGATTGGTCTACGTGGCCCCGCCGAGTTATCACCTGCTGCTTGAACCAGATCGAACCTTTGCCCTGTCGGTCGATGACAAGGTATGCAACGTACGACCGGCCATTGACCTCTTGTTTTATTCCGCCGCCGATCTTTATGGCAATGGATTAATTGGTGTAATCCTTACTGGGGCCAATGATGATGGGAGCCGAGGGATCGCCGCTATCAAAAAGGTGGGGGGACTGACCATAGCCCAAACTCCGGAAACAGCAGTTGCCCGCAAAATGCCCGAGGCAGCGATTGCGACCGGTTGTGTGGATGTAGTACTCCCCCTCGAGGCAATTGCCGATTTTCTGGTATCCGCAGTACACCATCCCCATGGGAATGTCACATGAGTCTGCCGACGCCCAAGATCCTGATTGTCGATGACCAGCCCGCCAATCTCCACGCCCTGCGCAAATTATTCGCCAAGTTGATGGCCGAGGTCATTGAAGCGACCGATGGTAATCAGGCATTGGCACTCACCCTCGACCACGAATTTGCCCTCATCCTCTTGGATGTCGATATGCCGGAGATGGATGGCTACGAATTGGCAGAACTTCTCCGTGATGAACCACGCACCGCTGAGGTACCGCTGGTATTTCTAACCGCCTCATGCCTGGATGAGGCCGACCAAATCCGTGGTTATGCAGTGGGCGCTGTCGATTATCTGCTAAAGCCGGTCGATCCATTCATTCTACGGGCCAAGGTTACTATTTTTCTTGAACTCTACCTAAGCCGTAAACAGGTCGCGGTTGAATTGGCGCGTGTCAATGCGGTGACCAATGCCTTACGCGATAGTGAGGAACGTCTGCGGGAGGCCAAAGCACTCGCAGAACAGGCAAATCGGGCCAAGAGCGACTTTGTCGCGAATATGAGCCATGAAATCCGCACACCGATGAACGCCGTCATCGGGATGCTCTATCTATTGCAGAAAACCGACCTGACGGAACAACAAAAAAATTATGTCTGGAAGATTCATACAGCAGCAACCTCGCTGCTGGCTGTTATTAATGACATCCTCGACTTTTCCAAGATCGAGGCAGGTAAGCTGGAACTAGAAACTACCCGCTTTCGTTTAAGCGACGTGATGAGTCACTTGATTGATGTAACCACCGATATGGTTCGTCAAAAGGATATTGAGGTTGTACTCAGCGTTGCGCCAGATGTCCCCGATACACTATTGGGTGATCCGCTGCGCCTCGGCCAAGTTTTTCTTAACCTGGTGGGCAACGCCATCAAATTTACCAATCGTGGCGATGTAGTTCTGCAAGTCGTGCCGGTCATGGTGACAAATGAATCTGTAGTATTGCGCTTTTCGGTACGAGATACCGGTATTGGTATGACACCCGAACAAATGAATCGGCTCTTCCAACCATTTACCCAAGCAGATAGCTCGACAACCCGCAAATATGGTGGTACGGGTTTGGGATTAATAATCGTTCGTCAACTTGTGGAGATGATGGGCGGCACTATGTCGGTGGATAGCCGATCGCAACAAGGTAGCACCTTTGCATTTACCGCCCGTTTTGACCGCTGGTATGATCGTAATTCCTCTAGTGGCGAGCAGCATACCGTAGATCTTAGTATCCATCGTGCCCTAGTGGTCGATGACTTAGATGTTGCACGTGAGACGATGAGTGCAATGCTGTCGTCATTCGGGGTATCAACGACCACGGTTGAAAGCGGCGAGGCCGCACTCGCTGAATTGGAACGAGCAGTAACAATTGGTGAACAACCCTATAATCTGGTATTCGTCGATTGGCAGATGCCTGACCTCGACGGAATGGAAACCGCGCGGCGGATTAGAAATTATCGGGGCTACGCTAATCCTGCTGCGGGTACCCCCCTGATTATCATGGTGACCGCCTATGGTCGAGGATTGATTACGGAAAATGCAGTAGAGGCAGGTATCGGTAATCTGTTGGTTAAACCCGTTACTCCATCAGCACTACTCGACACTTTACATATGGCCATCGGTCATGGTGGCGAACGAGCATTAGCAACCAGCAGAACGATAGCCAATACGGTCCCCGACAGTACCGGTTTAGACGGCATCCACCTATTGGTAGCGGAGGATAACATCACTAATCGGGATATCGTGCGTGAAATCTTTAGTGATGTTGGGATCACTGTGGACTTTTCCGAAAATGGGGCCGAAGCGGTTCGGGCATTTTCAGAGAATCACTACGACGCGGTGCTGATGGATCTACACATGCCGGTGATGGATGGCTACGATGCCACACGGTGTATCCGCGCCAATCCAGAAGGCGAATTGGTACCGATTATTGCAATGACTGCCGATGCCATGATGCAGGACCGTGAAAATTGTCTGGAGGCCGGCATGAATGACCATGTAGCGAAACCCATCGATGTCGGACAACTGTTTGATGTATTGCGCAAGTGGACACAACGTAGTAATACGCTAGCTGCACTTGAGACAGGACAGAGCGCGAAGGTAGCAAAAATTGCAACTGAACAACCACTCACCATCGATATAGTTCAAGCGGTACGGCGACTTGGGGGGCGCGAAATTGTTTTCAGAAAACTCTTGCGGCAGTTTATTAGCGCCAATCTGGAGGTGGTAGAAAAGATACGCGCCGCCTTTAGTGAAAATGATCTGGCCCAGATTCGACTAATCGCCCATACGATTACCGGTGCGGCTGCCAATATTGGCG
The DNA here is from genome assembly GCA_963575655.1 of Gammaproteobacteria bacterium. Classification (NCBI taxonomy): domain Bacteria; kingdom Pseudomonadati; phylum Pseudomonadota; class Gammaproteobacteria; species Gammaproteobacteria bacterium. The sequence continues at coordinate 43,111 of CAUYTY010000122.1, forward strand.
CATTGGCAGTATCGACAGCGGCACGTAGTTTGGAGGAGGCTGTCAAAGAGGGCACACCTGAACGAATCGCCCTCGGTTTGGATGAATTGAATAGTCGGATGCAAGATCTCATTGCAGCGACCAAACAGCTTCCTTACGATAGCGAGGATCCGGGACCAACCCCGATGACGACTTCCACCAATGCACCCAATTGCACGCTGACCGTACAACAGCTCGCCACCCTGTTGCGTGAACACAATATTAGGGCACTTCGATTATTCGATACCCAGATCAAACCGGAATTGCATCAGATGTTCGATAACGATGAGCTTGCGCATCTTACTCATGCGATTGAAACACTTGATTTCAATGCGGCCTTGGTTCTGCTAACCAATATTGCCGCCACTTTGAAAATCCAGATGACGTGAGACCTCCATGAATACACGACCGAAAGTGGTCATCATTGATGATATCCCGGAAAATATCCTGAGTCTTCATGAAATATTGGAGAAGGATTACGATATTTTCTTTGCGACCTCCGGGACAGAGGGGATTAATATTGTCGAAGAGCAGTTGCCCGATGTAATTCTGCTGGATGTCAGGATGCCGGGTATGGATGGTTATGAGGTCTGTGTGCGGATCAAGTCGGCTGCACGGACAGCAACGATCCCGATTATCTTTGTTACCACGGCAAACCAGACGGAAGACGAAACAAAAGGGCTTGAGCTGGGTGCAATTGATTATCTGATCAAGCCGGTGAGTGCCTCGATCGTTAAGGCGCGGGTGCGCAATCATATCGATCTCAAACGCAGTCGCGATGTTTTGGAACGGCTATCGACCACCGATGGCCTAACCGGGATTGCCAATCGGCGTCGTTTTGACGAATATCTCGATTTCCAATGGCGGCAATCGATGCGCCTGAAGTATCCGTTATCACTACTCCTCGCAGATGTGGATCACTTCAAGGCGTTCAATGACCATTATGGCCATGCACGCGGAGACGTATGCCTCAAGCAAGTGGCCGGGGCGATTGCCGGGGTGGTGGCGCGATCATCTGATCTTGTCGCCCGCTACGGTGGCGAGGAGTTTGTATGTCTATTACCAGGGACGGACCTAGACGGGGCGCAGTTGATTGCAAATCGGTTGGTGGGCCTGGTTCAGGCATTGAAGATCCCCCATGCCTTTGCACCGGAAGCCAATTGCGTCACGGTAAGTGTAGGGCTCACAACGAAAATACCGACACCCACAGAATTATCCCTACAACTAATTGAGACGGCCGATCAGGCACTTTACCGCGCCAAACATGCAGGCCGTAATCAGATTTCGATAGCCAATTCATAGAATGAAAGAACGGACATGCCAAATAAAATTCTTATTATTGATGATAGTCCCAGTGAGATCAAAGTTCTAGCCACTATTCTATCGCCAAGCTACGAGCTACTATTCGCCACCAATGGTGCGGATGCACTGGAGCTGCTGATTAATGGAAAACCAGACTTGATTTTACTCGATGTGGTCATGCCGGGGATGGATGGCTACCAGGTATGCCGCAGCCTGAAGGAAAATCCGCGAACTGCGGAAATTCCGATAATCTTTGTCACGGTACGGTCCTATGATGCGGATGAAACGATTGGCCTTGAGCTAGGGGCAGACGATTATATTCACAAACCATTTGCGCCGGCGGTGATTCGCGCACGAATACGTAATCTGTTGGCACGTCGTAACGCCGAATTAGCCCTGCGGGCGAAGACGGTGCAATTAGAGCGTTCCAATGTGGAGTTGCAGGATTTTGCTCATATCGTCTCGCATGATCTTAAGGAGCCCTTGCGTGGTATCTACACCTATGTAACCTTACTGGCGGAGGATTATTCCGAACGACTTGACAGTGAGGCAAAAAATTATATTGAGCGCACGCAGCGATTGGTTGAGCATCTGTCATTCTTTATCGACCGCCTCTTGGACTATTCACGTTTGGGATATGCGGAACTGGATTGGACGACCCTTGACCTTAATGAACTGGTCGATGAGATCACCGAGGTGGTCGCACCATTTTTTAGAGAGCAGCAGGCTGAATTGCGACGGGTGGGACATCTACCGATCATTCGTGGTAATGGGGTACGGGTCGCTGAGATTTTTCAGAATCTGCTCATTAATGCCGCGAAATATAACGACAAATCGGAGAAATGGGTCGAGGTAGGTTATCGCGAGGATACGAGTGGGCCAATCTTCTGGGTTCGTGATAATGGCGTGGGGATTGCGGCACAGCACCATGATATGGTCTTTCGTATCTTCAAACGGCTCTACGAGAAAGACCAATACGGTGGTGGCGCAGGAGTGGGACTTACGATTGTCAAAAAAATCGTCGAACGTCACGGTGGACGGATTTGGATCGAATCGACGTTGGGAGAGGGAACGACCTTCTATTTCACCCTGAACGGGGAGATGTGATTGGAACGATAATTTAACCGGCTATCCGTCTAAGGGCTATCTAACCTGAGTTCGACGTAAGATACAAGATAAGTGCCTGTATCCATTATCCTTCA
>CAUYTY010000123.1 GCA_963575655.1 Gammaproteobacteria bacterium
AGAATAGCGTATAATTTTCAATCCATTATAGCAAGAATCAAAATAGACCAGTGCCTTATCTTTGTTGCAAGGGGAGTACTGTAAAATTCCCCTCAATACCACCAATTACACGCCATGCGGGCTGTTTTTCGGCATAGAGAGTAATCTGAAAGGGAGACACTTCACCGCTGGAGAGGATAAAAATTTGGGGCGTAATAGCTTCTTTCTTATCCTTGCTCCCTTTATTGGTGCTCTTATGTCGATCCTCACGCGAATTATCCTCTGCTGTGGGAGGAAGCTCCACACGCAATTCTTCACTTTCCAAAGATAAGCGCGGTTCTAATTCATGTGGAAATTGCCGGGCGTGCAGGATTTCGTCGTTGGCGGTTTGCCAGGTTGTTTCCTGTAGAATCATAAACTCGTAGCCGTCGTCCCTTAAACGCAATCCCCATTCCTGCCCTTGGAGTACTGCCTCGGTTGCCGCTAGGCGTAACAATTCGGCGAGGCGTCGCGCCTCTAGGGAGGTGGCAGGTTCCCGACTTCCCACCGAGAGCACCGCCATGGTTGCCAGGACCCCGATGATAACCATCACCGCCAGGATCTCCAGCAAGGTAAAACCCCCGGTTCCCGGTATTCGTCGGTAGGCAGGGCGGGGCGCAGGGGGCAATATCGCGGCAGTCATCGTCCTGCAGTTATTCCAGAGACCAATTCCCAATGTCGGTGTTGACCCCATCACCTCCTGGTTGGCCGTCGGCACCCCACGACCAGATGTCGATCGATCCACGAGTCCCAGGATTCATGTATTGATAGGGATGACCCCAGGCATCATTGGGCAAACGGTCAAGATAACCACCTTCCTTCCATTGATGTACGCTCCCACCGCTAGGGCGCTGGACCAACGCCTCTAGCCCCTGGTCGGTAGTGGGATAAACGTAGTTATCGAGGCGATACAGATTCAGAGCACTCTCAAGGGCTCTAATATCTTGTTTTGCCTTGGTAATGCGGGCGAGGTCGGGTCGATCCATTACCCGAGGCACCACAATGGCGGCCAGAATACCGAGGATGACCACTACGACCATTACCTCGATGAGGGTAAATCCGCTCTGAAACGTGCGGGACGGGAAAGTGTTAGGTGTCATGTTATTTCACAAGTTGGTTGAGTTCGAAGATGGGTAGCAGGATCGCAAGCACGATGACTAATACCATGCCCCCCATTACCAGGATAAGTAAAGGTTCAAATAACCCGAGCAAAGTAGCGACGTAGGTATCTACCTCTCGCTCTTGAGTCACCGCTGCCCGTTCTAGCATCTCTTCCAGGCGTCCACTGGACTCGCCGGAGGCAATAAGGTGGACAGTCATGGGCGGGAAATAACCACTTGCCCCGACCGCTCGATGAAGGGAGGTACCCTCCCGTACTCGCCGTGCCGCTTCCTCTATGGCAGCACGCATAACCAGGTTGGACAACACTGCACCCGCGATGCGCAAAGCATCCAGCACCGGTACGTTACTGGCGGCAAGGATGCTGAGGGTACGGGCAAAACGAGAGGTATTCATGCCCCGCTCCAGGCGTCCAAACAAAGGCATACGCAACAGCAACCGATGGAAGGCCAGGCGCACCCCACTGCGGCGTAGTATCAGGCGTAGCGCCACGCCAACGGCCACTAGGCCGCCCAGCAAGGCCCCTCCCCACTGTTGTAAGAAAGTACTCACGGCAATGAGGGCGCGGGTAAGCCATGGGAGTTGCTGACCGGTCCCTTGAAAGACCTGTACGACCTGGGGTACCACGTAGACCAGTAGGGCGCCTACCACTAGCAGTGCAACGATGCTTACCAAGGCCGGATAGAGCAGGGCAAGCCAGGTGCGTTGTCCCACTGCTTGGCGTGACTCGGTGAAATCCGCCAGACGATCCAATACCGCGTCGAGGTGTCCAGACTGCTCGCCAGCGGCCACGGTTGCCCGGTATAACTCGGGGAATGCGTTGGGAAAATCCGACAAGGCGGCCGCCAGCGAGTGCCCTTCCACCACTCGTGCCCGCACGCCAAGGATCATGCTCTTGATGCGAGACTTTTCGGTCTGATTCGCCACTGTACCCAGGGATTCCTCCACGGGTAGCCCGGAACCTACCAAGGTAGCGAGTTGGCGGGTAATGAGGGCCAAGTCTCCTGCGGAGATGCTGCGGCGAACTCGTCCGTGGCCGGCGGTGCGAGTCTCACCACGGCGGACCTCTTCCACGGTCAGCGGCGTGAGTTTTTGTTCCCGCAACTGCACACGTACCGCACGGGCGGTATCACCCTCCAAAACTCCTTTGCGGTTACGACCCTGGGGGTCGATAGCCGTGTATTCAAAAGCACCCATTGTTTTACCACCAGGGATTCAACGGCAGTTTTTACTAGATCACATTAACCCAAGTTGCTACCTAGCGCGCTTTTCTCCCCTCTCCCTCCGGGAGAGGAGCTTTTTCGTTTCTCGCCGCATAGGTAACCCAAGTTGCCACCTATTCAAAATTCGGGATCGCATCCAATCGCCCCCCCCTCAATCCCCCCGTAAACGGGGGGAGGTCTGCGGCCTACTCCCTCCCCG
>CAUYTY010000124.1 GCA_963575655.1 Gammaproteobacteria bacterium
TCTGTTTCGAGAAAATCCCAGGTGAACCAGGAACGGGTTGTTCTGGGTCCGGCACATACGTCATTACCATTTTGTTTGAGAAGCGCAATCTCACGCAGGTGAAAAAGTTTGTTACATACGGTATTGCCATTGCCATCGACATCGTAGGAACACGCGGTTAATCTGATAAATGTTTGCCCACGGCGTTTACTAGGATCAGTGGAGATGACGGTAGGATCACGACTTGGTGGCCCAATACCGTTCAATGCGTTTACTATCAGTGATGTCGGCATAAATATGTTCCTGTTGTTTCCAGCGATTGATATCTATTAATCACGAATTAATACCATGCAATGATATTTATATATAAACTATTTTCAATACTGTATTCCTATTAATAATCGTCACTAGATTTAAGTAGTACCTCGCGCGTAAGCGCGTGCGTAGGTGCGCCTGCCCGCGTGCGTAGGCGTGCCTACGCGCACGCCTACCTGCGTGTGCGCCTGCACATATGCGTGGGCGCGTAGCGCGTGCGCGCAACGCGGGTAGGCGCGCCCACGCCTGCATACGCGCGCGGAGCGCGCTGGGACGTGCGCACGGCTGGGGACGGGAGCGACAACCAGCGAGCCCCCGGCGGGACCGGGGGCGACGTTGGGGAGCTGTTGCAACGTTCGGGAATTTGCTGGTGTTTTGCCCGTTCCAAACGTTACAAGAGGTTAATTATGAGGGGGGCGGTTTTCTCTCAATCCTTTCGATTCCCTTTGTGTTTGTTCCTTCGGATGTGTCAAACCTGGGTGGTGCGTCCCTGGAGATTGCGGCTCAATCGTTTCGTCCGCCACGCCTCAGCGTTTCGATGCCGCAATCAGGCCATCCATGGCCTATTCCCAAAAGAGTCCCATCAATCAATACCGGAACCTAATTGCCTTTTGTGTTCAACGCAAAACTCCATTAACTCGTTGCGTTCCGTTTCTGATAGTTCGCTTATTGCGATGGTATTAATCTCCCACCACCGATACAATGATAGTAGGTCAGTCTTTAGACCTGCCTTATCTCTTAGCCTCAAAAACTCCTTACTGCTCTTATTGGTTTCGTCCACTTCCAGGTCATCGATAACCAACATCTCAAGATCCGGTAATTCTATTGATGGTTCGATGCTACCCGGTACTTTTACCATTTTCCACTCGTCTAACTTAGCGAGTAATTGGTTAAACTGGCTTTGATTCTGATCAGGGAAGTGGGCTACGGTTCCTTTGCTTGCCTTTAACATCCATGCCTTTACCCGCTCACGGTCTAATCCGTATTCTGTTATGCGGACCTCTAACAGTTTATGCTGTGCCTCGCTAATTAATCCAATCCGCAGAGGTGTTTCTACTTCTCCTACCTGTGCTTTCTTTCCTGTACTTCTCCCGTCGTCGTCATCCTCGGCGGTAACAATACCAAGGGCGGCGCAAAGAGAATAGCGGCGGCCATAAGTCAACGCACTGCCCACCTTTTGTGTATCGTTCATCCTTGCATTGCGGTCGATGGGTACCGGGAAGGTAGCGTGTTCACTATGACCATCAACGTGGTGAATAGTGCAAGTTACGTTGAGGGTGTCACCATCCTGCTCGATATCGAAAGTGGCGGAAAGTCCACATTCCCGCATCTTGGGCGCAATTGCCTTTTGGATGTCTGCAACATCGGCATAGTGGTAGGTATAAGATCTACCCGTTTTACTTTGCACCTCTGCCGTTTTGGTCTTCTTAATCGGCGGAATCTCTGATTGGAAATCAGCAAGGGCACGATTGAAAGCCTCACTGGCCATTTCACGTTTTAGTTCCGCACGCATTGCAAGCAGGCGTTCCAGTGCTTCAATGGGTACATTGGCTTCAATAGCCCGCATAATGAGGGTTTCAGGATTAAGGGATACGACATTATTCTGGTAGTAGGTGGTCGGGGGGGCGTTAACCGCCCCCGCCACTTGGGCGAGGGCTGTTTTCATGCGGTAGCCTCCTGATCCGCGTTACCGTGGATCCAGTCGAGATACATACTGCCGCAGGACTCACCTCTCCAGCCATTCAACTCATAATCGCTCTCACGATTTAACTCCTCTATCATCTCGTACCATTCATTCTTCCGTTCCTCTTCCAGTTTCATCATCTCGATTTCGTGCTCTTCGATGACACGCAACAGGGAGAAACCCATATCAATGGCTTCTTCAAGGGTATAGTTGCCACTTACTTCACCACCGTTAATTTGATACACCCAATTCTTGCCGCACATCCTTATCTGTGCCTTACTACGCACTGGCTTGATGTATACAGGTTGGTATCCTGATGTCACGCTGTGTGTGTTCATTGCGGCATCTCCCTATGTGAATCAAAAAAGACTCCCATTTGCCGCAATGCTGCATTGATCCGTTCGGCCCGCGTTGTTGTGATCGCCGCTGGTTTTTCTGCTGATTTGTGTGGACTCCTGCCGAATGCACCTATTTTTTCACTCGGTATCCAACCTAAGTCATCGAAGCATTCGTCAAGATCTGCTATAGTCGTGTAAGACATAAAACCTC
>CAUYTY010000125.1 GCA_963575655.1 Gammaproteobacteria bacterium
CTTCCGCACAATAAAATGGTCCCCAGTGAGCGTGCTGCCCGCTCGACTTCTGTGTGTAGGACAGATGCGATACTGTTTCACCAACCGGGGAAAGTGGCGGAGCTAGCGAGACTCGAACTCGCTTCCACATCGTGACAGGATGCGATGTTACCCATCTAATATAGCTCCGTGAAATGGTCGGGCTGGGTGGAATCGAACCACCTACCTCCTCGTTCCAAGCGAGGCCGTCTACCGATGACAATACAACCCGAAATGGATGCACAGGAAGGGAATTGAACCCTCGTCGTCCGAAGACAGGAGCTTATGAGACTCCTTAGCCTACCTTGGCTCGTCCGTGCGTGAAATGGTTGCGGGCGGCGTTTGAATCCATGTTCAAGGTTATGAGCCTCGCGAGTTACCACATACTTACCCGGCAATGAAGTAGTGGAACGGTTGTATCGCGCCGACATTTGAGGGTTCAAGTCGCACCAATTATTTCAGTTACGTTCTGAAATGGTAGGTCGCTTGGTGTCTCTGTGGTAACAGGTTTGAGTTCTGCTTGACGACTTCGTCACGTCCTTGGTCCTCATGGCAGGTGCCGACCCTGTTATTCGCGGTTATCAAACACGGGTTATAGCCGATTAACTACACGAGGAAAGTGGTCCCCCGCCTAGGTATTGCCCCTAGCCGAGCCGTTAGGCCGATTGGGTTACAGCCAATCCGATGTCTTTAGTCGTCTAGTGAGGGAAAGTGGTGCGCCGGGCGAGCTATGCTCTCGCCACCTGAGGTTTGGAAGACCCCCGCTCTTCTGAATGAGCTACCGACGCATGGTGGACGTATCGTGCCCTGACGCCACGACTAGAATACGTGGAGGCGGTAAAGCCTGAGATTGGTGGAGCCACCCGGTGCTGCCCCGGGACCTTCGCGATGCCATCACGATGTGCTACTGCTATCACTATGACCCCCGAAAATTGGACCGGATGGGAGTCGCACCCACCCATTATGCTTGCAAAGCACTATCGCCACTACGGAACATGCCGGCCCTTGAAATGAGTCCGATAAGGGAGTTGCACCCCTGTACGCGCTTTTGCAGAGCGCTGCCTGAGCTACCTCGGCCAATCGGACGGAAAGTGGTGAGGGCGGTGGTAGTTGCAACCACACCATGAACCGATTAAAAGTCGGTTGCCGGTCTACTGTAGCTTCACCCTCGAAAATTGCGGACACAGGGATGTGCGCCCTGCTCTGAACCTTGGCAAAGTCCCGAGTCGCTGTCTACTCATTGTCCGCGTTGAATCTCGCCCCAAGGGAAGTTGCATCCCTGTTCAAAGATTGAAAGTCTTCGAGTCCTAGCTGCGTAGAGTATAGAGAGTAGACCAATCGTGTTCGTCGCTTCAAATCGACCCACGTTTCCGTGTATCAACCTTCAACTCCCCCTTCCCCATTCAATGACCCACCAATCACAGTCGATTACATCCATGCCAAGCGCCGATAAAGCGCGTGGACTGGGGTTAGGCTATTGGTTTGTGCGTTGCACGGTCAATCCCGAAACCCTCAAGCAAGGAGAACCGCTCTAAGGCGTTCACAAGACAGGTTAGGTCCCTTAGGCCGGTTCTCCCCTCAAAAGGCGTCCGGCCTTTTCGTTTTCGCGGTTCAGGCCGCAGTTGGAGTCAGTCACCACGGGGTGCACGTTCTTTGGGCCGCGAGGCCCGATATCACTTTCGGCCAGAGGGCAGTACGTTTCAATACCGAACCCCCGATTCAGGCCAAATTCTTTGACACATAACAGAGAGCGCTCCAGACCCCAGCGCGTTAGCAAGTAGGGAGTCATGCGGCGAGCCCGGCCGCGCTAATCGGGGCGACTTTGCGCGCGTGGAGACATGCGCGATTTGAGAGCAAATCACCGAGCTGGCGGCCCTAAACGGCCCAATCGAGGAGGTAACCCCCCCGGCCAGCTCAATCACTTTATCGCCCTATCGGTGCAACTCCGACAGGTCCGAGGCGATTCACGACTAAAATATCGGCACTCTTTCCCGGCCACGTGCCGGGATGTTAGGAGGTAGCTAGCATAGAGATCAGCAAGTCGGGCTCAAGCCCGCGCGGACGCCTAGCGGTTCGTCAAGTCCGGGTCCGCGTGAGCGGCGTAAACGATTGACCCTTATGTGGTCTCGGCCCGGCATCAATTGAGAGGGCGTGGGCTGGGTAACCCACTTAATCTGGCCGTGCCCGGACAGAGTCCCTCGTTTTTCAACCCCGTGAAGTCGGGCCGCTGGAGGTACGTGCTCCAGATCCTTTTCCCACCAGTGCGATGGCGACGGTAGTCTGTCGCTGGCCTTCAATAAGCCAGCCTAAGCGGGTTCACGCCCCGTGCTTCGCCGGTATCTCTAAGGCATGAGGTCTAGGTGGGAATCACTTTGGCCAAGCGTTCTGGTCGACCTTATCGACCGGGAGTCGGGACGTTCAACGACCCGGTCAGCCGCCAATCCATTCATCGCGCCTTAGTCT
>CAUYTY010000126.1 GCA_963575655.1 Gammaproteobacteria bacterium
CCGTCCAATATGCTATTTAGCTGGAGTCCCCTAACCAACGCGCAGGTTAGTAGTTCGAAGTTGCGTCGCCCTTCCAGCACCGTGGACAAGGTCTCACCATTCAGCGAGGTCTGAATGTCCTCGGCAATGGTGCCGACGTTAATGCCACAGCGCGCCGCACGATTGCGGTCGATGCGAATATTGACCTGCGGTACGCTAATTTTCTGCTCTAGATTGATGTCGACCGCACCGAGCACGTCTTGCAAAATCGTTCGTATCTTTTGTCCGAACGGGAATAGCGTTGGTAGTTTATCGCCAAATATCTTGATCGCGACTTGTGCTCGCACGCCGGATTGCACCTCGTCGAAGCGGTGTGCGATAAATTTCCCAATATCGTTCATGTCTGCAATGAGATGAAAATGATTATTATTCCTTAGAGGCCTCGACGGCAATCGTCAGTGTAACTTCGTCGCTAACCGCAGGGGCGTGCTTGCCTGCATTGAAATCGGAACGGAGAATTTTGGTCGTGGCATTGGCACCGCAGGCGTCTTTTTTCAGCATGGGGTGCATCATGCAATGAAATGAGGTCACGATTAGGGTTACGGTTTTGGTAATTCCCTTGATCGTCAGATCGCCTTCGACACTGGCTAGCTTATCGCCGTTAAATATCAAATGCCCCGACTTGAAGGTAATGGTTGGATATTTCCCGGTATTGAAAAAGTCCTCACTCTGGATGTGGTCGTCAAATACTGAATAGCCGGTATCGACTGATTTTGCGTCGATCTCGACATCGACTGAGCCTGTTTGAGCAGCTTTGTCCAGTATGATCTTCCCGCTGGTCTTATTGAAACGGCTGACCTGATTGGAATATCCGAAATGGCTGTATTCGAAACGAGGATAGGTATGGTTGCCGTCAATGATAAAGATTTCCGGCGCTGCGAAGAGCGGGGCCGAAAGGCTAGCGCAAAGCAATACAATGATGACTTTCTTCATAAGGTGACTCCCAGTTAGCAAAATTATCAATTACGAGCGATATGCTGTAGATTTTCTAAAGTAACCGTAGGAAGTTCAGCGGATTGCCATAGATAGCTATCCATTGCCAAGCCACCGTAACAGTATTCAGCGGCCAATCGATAGACCCGATCCCGACTATCCGCCGCACCGTGAGCGACAAATAATGGTAGCAAATGCTCTTCGGTTGGATGGGCCTCGGCGCCATGCGGCGCAATTTGGCGATAGTCGAGCAAAGCCTTCAGATTGGTCGTGTGTATGGTGTCTGCCAGCCAATCGGCAAACTGCTGTGCCGGACCAAGAGGTGGGGTACCTGGGCCGGATAACCAATCGAAATTATGGGTGACGGCACCTGAGGCCAAAATCAACACACCTTCATTTCGCAGAGCATGTAGCATTTTTCCGAGATTGAAATGCCATTCGGGGTCGGCTCGCAGTGAAATGGAAAGTTGACCGATCGGAATATCCGCCGCCGGATATATTTGCTTTAACGGTACCCAGGCGCCATGATCTAGTCCGCGCTGGGTATCCCGTGCCACCACGATTCCGCAATCTGCCAGCAGATTAATCACTCGGTTGGCCAATTGGACAGCGCCCACTGCTGGATAGTTCATCGCATACAATGCTTTGGGGAAGCCGCTGAAGTCGTGAATTGTGCTCGGTTGTGGTGCGGCGCTTACCGTTGGACTTTCGGTTTGCCAATGTGCCGAAATGACCAAAATGGCGACAGGCCGGGGTAAGACCCGCCCCAATGCCGTCCAGAGCGTACCCGTCAGGCTTGGACTGAGTAGCAAATCGGGGGCGCCATGAGAAACAAATAGTACGGGTTGACGGAGAATCATGTTTTGTAAAATCTTAGTTGGATCCAGTGGAGACTATCTTCTCGAGAAAAGTCCGTGAAAGATCCCATCTAACCGGTTTTCCTGCTTGGAAATTATGGGTTCTTGCGTCGGATGTTCTAGTGGCGAACTGCTGTCTATCTGTTCTAAAATGGTCAACTACTACAAGGGTTCGGAAAAGCAGCAGAATTTTACCTGCAATGTCTCCGATACCTATCCCCCCTGTAACTAGATTTCTGCATCCATTGTTGAGGAGATTTACCTTGTCCACGCTCACGCAACGCGCCCACCAACGCTACCCGTGTAATCTTCCGGTCAGAATTATAACTGAAAGTGGCGAATCAAACGGAACGGCAATGAATATCGGTGCCGGAGGTATGCTGGTAACTAGCGATCAGATGCTTGTTTTTGGCTCTGAGGTAAACCTTCGCTTTAGACTTCCTGATATGACCTCCGATACCGAGGTCAGTGCCTATGTACGCTGGAACAAAGAAAATGCCTTTGGACTGCAATTCGGTAGGCTTCGGGCCAGGGACGTGTGGGGATTAGATAAATTCTTTGAGAAAATCAAGAAAACAGTTGCGTTATACTAACCTGCGCGTTGGTTAGGGGACTCCAGCTAAATAGCATATTGGACGG
>CAUYTY010000127.1 GCA_963575655.1 Gammaproteobacteria bacterium
CGTCCAATATGCTATTTAGCTGGAGTCCCCTAACCAACGCGCAGGTTAGTAATCCAATGACCGATGGCAGCAATAAATCACCGAAGAGGTGCCGACCATGATCGACCAGCAAGGGAAATACACAGAGGAAGACCTCCAAAGCCTCCGATCCCTCCTTGGGGAACTCTCCGAATTGTTTAATCAGCGTGCAGCAGCCGGACAGCCCATCACCCTGGCAAACCTTACGGATAAAACTAACGGAGATCTTTCGGCATCCGTTGATCGCCTCCTGGCGCTATTAGGCCTACCTCGCCTATGCGGGACTGATACTTTATGGAAACTGCTCTATCTGCTGGACCACCAGATCCCGAATGGACGTACCCTAATCCCTAGCACACTACGTGAATGGTTGCTCGGTCCTTTGTGGGAGGAATTGGAGGCCCAGGAACGGTCAGTTGTTAATGGTCTAAACAGCCTATTGGTAGTAGTACGCCAGGCGTGCATCGCCCAACGTCAATGCACAGAATCAGAACCGACCGAGACATTTACCACGCTCGCCACGCAAGGGAATCGTGCTCGTGACCAGATCTGTGCCTTTGTCCGGCGTTATCCAAGCCTGCTTACCTTCGGTGTTCAAACTCGACTCATGGATTCCGATGACGCCGAAATTGCTCGTGCCTTCGTCGAATCATTTCAGGGCACCCCGGATTTCGTTACCCAGCAGGCCATTATTGCTACCCAAAGTCGACTGCGCACCCGTGGCATCCTCGACCCCTTACAAGCACTGACTCAAGCCGGGATGCAAGCGGCGAAGATCCTCAGCGAAGGGATGAGCACCGTTATGGAAACGGTCAATAACGACATTCGCGGTAATCTCAACGCCAGCGTTCAACAAGGGCAGCGTATTGAGACCCAGGTTGCCGCCCTACAAGGCGAACTTAATACCGGTCGTGCCGCTATTGGCCGACTGCGCAGTGTTGCCGAACAAGAATTAGAGCGTCATCGCCCCAATCTTTACCTGACCCTCATGCGTGGGGGACCGCTCGCCCCTTATATGGGCGGGGAGATCGTCACCACCGAAACTCGCCTGGATGGTGAGATCTCCATTTTTGTGAAACAACTAGAGGTACGTCGCGAACAGGCCCAGGTAGCGCGCACCATGGTCCTTCAAAATATTCACGAGGTCTTTGACCAGCTACGCGAGAGTAAAGAGGCGGAACTGCGTCGTATCGAATCCGATCTACAGCGCAATCGTATGGGTTGGGAAAAAGATCCCCATCGCGAAGAACACTATGCCGCAGAGATCAAACGCGTCGAGGGAGAACTACACACGCAGCGTACCATCTTCGCCCAGCAAACCACTCTGAGAAATAACGTTGAGGCACGTCTGGAAAAACTCACCGCAGTCCAACTTGCCTTGCTGGAGCGCCTTATTAGTCAGATGCGCGCCCTTCATGAGCGGGTACGGACTCACACCCGCGAAGTTTTCCGACACGTCGTCGCTATCCTGCTCCCCTCAGAGAAGCAAATTGCAGTCGTAGATTTTGGCGATCGCTCGTTAATCATCGCTCTCATCAATAATCTCAAGGGCAACTTATCTTACGATACCCAGGTTCGTATCGCCGCCAGCGGTGACCCAGAACTACACGCCGCCCTCATAAATACGCTTGGTGATTCGCTAGTCACCGCCGCTCGTCGTCATATCAGCCCAGAATTACTGGTTTCTTCTTTTAATGAAGAGGCCTTGGTCGCTGGATTGCGCCTGTAAAATGGGCAAAACCACTTGTTTTTTCGCAACCACTTACTCTCCTTCCTCAACAAGAAGGGGTGAATGATTGCGTTTTTTCTTACAAGGTAACTACGGGAGTAGTTCGGCCTGCGTACCATTATGACCAATAGCGAAATATTACATCTACGACCGGTAGAGGATACTGATCGGGAGCAGTTGTGGATTTGGTCCAACGACCCAGAGGTACGTGCTCGATCTTTTAATTCTCGCCCAATTCCCTGGGAAGCCCATTGCCACTGGTTCTCCACCCGCTTGGCCGATCATTTTTGGAAGGCCTGGATCGGGATAGATTCCTCGTACTCCCCAGTGGGCGTGGTACGTTTCCAGGTGAGAGAGACACGGGCCGAGATTGGGGTCAGCGTAGCGATCGAGGCACGTGGCCGAGGGTTCGGACGGGCACTGATTACGCAAGGTTGCACGGCCCTATTTCAGACTTTACCAATAGTTGCCGTAGACGCCCTCATTAAACCGGATAATATACCCTCTCTGGTTGCTTTTCGGGCCAGCGGATTTCGAGAGGTCGATATCTCTTCTCCGATTCTCCACCCCCATCGATATTTGGTTCTGGAGAGATTGCAACAATTATTAAATTAACCCAAGTTGCCACCTATTCGAAATTCGGGATCGCATCCAATCGTCCCCCCTCAATCCCCCCGTAAACGGGGGGAG
>CAUYTY010000128.1 GCA_963575655.1 Gammaproteobacteria bacterium
CGTCCAATATGCTATTTAGCTGGAGTCCCCTAACCAACGCGCAGGTTAGTACTACCTGACGTGCCAGAATGGTTCATCGGCGATTCGCTACGGTTGGGGCAAGTGCTAACTAATCTAATTGGCAACGCCATCAAATTCACCACATCGGTGGGCGGTGCGCATCAATGTAGAAAGAGTTGATGCTGAACCGGGCTTTGCGACTCTGCGCTTTGCCATCCAGGATACGGGCATTGGCATGAGCGAGGGACAGGTTAAATGCCTATTCCAGTCTTTTGCCCAAGCGGATGGTTCTATTACTCGGCGGTTTGGGGGGGCTGGTCTGGGTCTGGCTATTAGTCAGCGGTTGGTTGGGCTGATGGGTGGTGAAATTATAGTCACCAGTACGCTAGGTCAAGGTAGTGAGTTCAGTTTCAATATCCGTCTCGCGATTCCCGAAGAAATATCGGTATCGCATACCATCGCTCTACAGCCACTTGTACGGGAACCTTCGGTAGCAATTCGTGGCGCTCGTATTCTGTTGGTCGAGGATAACGAGATCAACCAGCAAGTGGCCGGGGAAATTCTGGAACGGTGGGGCTTCTCTATTGTTGTGGCCAGTGATGGTGAGCAGGCATTAACAGCGTTAGAAGAATCTCGCCCCTTCGATCTCGTGCTTATGGATGTCCAGATGCCGGTGATGGATGGATTGGAGGCCGCGCGCCGGATCCGTCGCAATGAACGTTTTCGCGATCTGCCCGTAATTGCCATGACCGCTGCTGTCTTGGCTAGAGATCAGGCAGAGTGTTTTGAATTTGGAATGAACGATCACATCGCCAAGCCTATTCTGCCCGGGCAGTTATTGGTGGTGTTGGAGCGTTGGATCGTCTCAGGGGAACGTGGCGCCCCCATCCGTGAGGCAAATGAATTGCAATTCGGGACTGATACCTTACCCGATCAACTGTCCGGTTTTGACATTGATTTGGCGCTCCAACGATTGAACGGTAATCGCGTCCTACTGATGACTTTGCTGAAGCGGTTTGGTGAGAAATTTTCCAGAACCAGTGACATCATCGCGGACCTGGTAGGTCGGGGGCAATACAAAGAAGCGATGCAATGGGTTCATAAACTCAAGGGTGCTGCGGGCAATCTCAGTGCAACTGAAGTGTATCACCACGCCGGATTGTTGGAACAAGAACTCAAGAACGATCTGCTACCCATTAGCCAGGCGGCGTTTGATCAGACTCTCAGCGTCGTATTGACCTCTATTGCCACGCTCTCACCTTCTGCTAAACCCTGCACATCTTGCGACTGGTCACGGGCCACTGTGTTGCTCAAGGAAATACGAACGCTGCTTGATAATGGTGAGTTCGTCCCCCTTGATTTTGTTTCGGAACTCCAAAAGGTGTTACCAAGCTTATCATTACGTGATGATTTGGTGCGCCTCAAGGAGCAAATCGATACCCTGGATTATTCGACGGCGGCTAATACGATGGATCGCTTGACCCTGACCATCCAACCCCTCTTCTAATACTTAGTGTCTATCCGAAGCCCTCGATTTTGTGTTTCGCAACCCGGAGGATTGCGCCAGCTATTAGTCGGGATCGAGCGAAGTGGCCGTTCTCCGAAACTTACCCATCTATCACGATGACAAATGGTGTTCGGTTCCTGCTTCATCGAGGCTGCCCAGGGAATGGCTTGGTTTTCGCCAGTAAGACTCCCCTTAGCGGGGAGTCTTACGCGGATTGCGCCGCAGCCGACAACTCCCCCAGGTCTCACGACCTCTCCACAGGCTTAAGATTCCGTGGAACTCACGGTACGTTAATATTGTTGACTATCCAGTTTGGTTTAGTAAACGAGCCGAGGTGGATAAAAACATCCAGTGGTCCTATGTCGAGGGGTGTATTTGTGAATGTATGTCCATAAAAGAGCACATACCTGACACCAGTCGATCACCCCCGAAGGCGTCGTAGAATCCTGTGCCTCTTCTGGGGTCGTGAATTCTTTTCATAGGATCTGGGGTATCACTTCGCTAAAAATGTTCGATGTGATGTGATTCTGTCCCAAACAAGCTAACAGTAGCGTGATCAACGCTACCACCAGCGTCTCTGCCAGTACATACCAGTGACGCGCTTGACTGATACGTAGCGGTAAGTCATCGATTGTAGTAGGGGAGGGATACCACATGGATGGGAGCGGTCTGCCTGCATCGTGTTGCACGCTTCTACGCTGCCTACTGGTTCAACGCGTCTATGGCCGGCGGGTGGCCCCTCATCTCACCAATTAAAATTGCTTGCGGAGATCTTTTTCTGTCAACATCAGATTGCCTCCATCAACTTGCATGACCCACAATAGTCCCCACTAAACCGTTACCCATGTCCCTGCACAACCTGTTACCTAACCCAAGTTGCCACCTTATATCTTGTCGTCGTGGTGGTTAGCTACCATCACATGA
>CAUYTY010000129.1 GCA_963575655.1 Gammaproteobacteria bacterium
ATTTCTGCGTAGGTGAGCTGTTCTTGTATGGCGAGCACTTTGCGACGGAAATCAACTGAATATGCCATGGCATTTAATCACTTTATAATGGCTTTGCTATACGTATTAAAGATGATCGTGGAAAATGGAAAGATCGAACACCAACCATGGCTGCTGGTCTTACCGATCATGTTTGGTCAGTTCATGAGTAGATTTCCTTTCCAGCTCTGCCAGCTAGGTCAACGTAAGGCACCACCCAGATACCGAGAAGCCTAATAATCTTGAGCCGCTCTTGCAATTGGTGACGCTGTGTAGGACACGGCAAGAAATGATCCACATCATTCGCGTCATTTCCCACCGTCAATCACGTAAGCTATCGATTAAGCCATCCATGGCATCAGTATTCTTATTTCTGATCCGCAACCTTAGTTTCGTGATCGCGCCCATAAGAATCCTCGAAGCGAACAATATCATCCTCGCCAAGATAACTACCCGACTGCACCTCGATAATTTCTAGGGGCAGCTTTCCGGGATTTTCTAAACGGTGACGCACCCCGAGAGGAATATAGGTGGATTGATTTTCTGTGAGTAGAAAAACCTCGTCCCCCTGAGTGACTCGGGCAGTACCCTTGACTACGACCCAGTGTTCGGCGCGGTGGTGGTGCATTTGCAGCGAGAGCTTCGCACCAGGCCTTACGATAATGCGCTTAACCTGAAATCGTTCGCCGCGATCTATTCCCTCATAGGTTCCCCAGGGGCGAGAAACTCGCAGATGATCGAGGTGTTCGGTGCGCTTGGCGTGTTTAAGTTGCTCCACCACCTCTTTGACATCTTGAGCGTGGTCCTTATTCGCTACCAGCACTGCGTCCGCTGTCTCGATAATCACCGCATCCTCTAATCCTACCGTGGCCACTAGGCGATGCTGGGCCAGTATTAGGGAATTGCGCGTAGCATGAGTCAATACATCCCCCCGAATTACGTTACTGGCTGCGTCTTGCGGGCTAATCTCCCACAGGGCTGGCCATGCCCCCACATCCGACCACCCGGCGGCAAGCGGAACAACCACCGCCTCAATTCCCGTGGTGCTCCCTGCGCCGGTGATGCGCTCCATCACTGCGTAGTCAATGGAGTTAGATGGGCAGGCAGCAAAGAGGGTTCGATCAATCCGGTAGAAATTACCATCGAGGTGCCCAGCTTCATAGGCGGCACGGCAAGCCTGGGCCATAGCTGGTTCGAGGCGTTCGAGCAGGTGTAACCAGACGCGGGCGCGCATCATGAACATCCCGCTGTTCCAAAGATAGGTACCTGCAGCCAGGTATTCCTGCGCCGTGGGGAGGTTCGGCTTTTCCACAAAACGATCGAGACGGTAGGTCTGGGTGTCTCCGCTAGCAGACGCGTGATGCGATGTCGCACCGCCGACAACCTCCGCCAGGGCTGAACCTACATGGAGGTAACCATACCCGGTATGAGGTGACGTGGGGATAATGCCGAAGGTTGCCAGGCTTTCCTCGCTAGCAACACGCGCCGCCCCTCGTACTACCGCTGCTTGAAAGGCGGCGAGGTCGTTGATGACATGGTCGGCTGGCATCACCAGCATTACCGCTTCTTGGTCAGTGTGCTCTAGGGCCAACGCTGCAAGGGTCAGGGCCGGAGCAGTGTTACGTCCCTCCGGTTCGAGGATGACGCGCCAAGGCATGTGGTCCACTTCCCGTAGTTGCTCCGTCACCAAAAAGCGGTGCTCCTCGTTACACACCACTAACGGTGCGGCCATAGTTCGTCCCTGCACCGCCCCTAATCCTTGCAGGCGGGTTGCCGTCTGCTGGAGCAGAGTTTGGTCTCCTGCCAGTGGTAACAATTGTTTCGGATGATTTTTACGCGACAACGGCCACAGCCGTGTACCGGCACCGCCGGACAGGATTACAGGTTGGATGTGCATAGTGGAGGGATACAAGAGTGCGATGGTTGGAGGAACGAGGATTCTGTTTTTTAGGGGATTTCATGTGGCAGCGTCAAAAAGGAGGTCGCGTGTCGTATCCCATGCTCAACAAGGATATAGCAGCGGTGCCTTGCCACTTTCAGAGGACCCACCGTAGAACAATGGCTTTCGGGATGCAAGCACCAACATGGCCAACGGTGAGCCATCTCACCTTGACAAGGTTACATTACATCTCTTTGTAATCAATTAACTACAAGTTGAGATTGATAGGGTAGGCAGGTGTCTTTTTGCCTGCCCACACGATTGCACCAATTCCGCTAAGGCTCATATTGGGTTTTGAGGGCGTGTGATAACATACCGATTAATCCACGCAAAATATATTGTTTTTCTGCCATGCGCCATATCAACAACCTCATATAGCAAAGCCATTATAAAGTGATTAAAGCCATGACATATTCAATTGATTTCCGTCGCAAAGTGCTCGCCATACAAGAACAAGA
>CAUYTY010000130.1 GCA_963575655.1 Gammaproteobacteria bacterium
ATTTGTGAATGTATGTCCATAAAAGAGCACATACCTGACACCAGTCGATTACCCCCACCGACGAACCTCGACGGTGGGGCGGCTAGGATATCTTGTCCAGCGAACGGTCTGAAGCCCAAACAACCGCCCTCTCATACAGGAATTTCCTAGAGGATGGGATGCTTGACCAGTGGTCCCAGGGCCTGTTGGAGCTTCATCAACCACGCCGCGTAGTCGCCTACGGCACGCCGTGCGGCAAGGATGCCGAGGCCGGTCTTCTCGGCCACGCTCTTGGCATCCATCGACACCACTGCCCAAGGGGGTAACTTGAGCCGCTCGAAATCGGTCCAGGCCTCGCTCAGGCACTCTTCCATCACCACCACATACAAACCACGGGCGCGCATCGCCGCGATCTTGGAAAATTCTGCGGTTGCGGCATAGGTATCAAAGTTACCCGCGACCTTGTTGAGTACCAGGATGCGCCGACTGTGGGGGAAAACCTGTTCAGCAGCCTCCAGGGCCTGAATACCCCCACCAACCGCAAGCGGATCCGCTGTCACTGGGACATAGATGTCCATGGTGACGCCGGTCTCTTGCAGTACTTGGTCGAGATCCGATTTTCTGGCCCAGTCCAGTAGCACACCATCCATATTGGCGCCGAGGTCCACCCCCGTATCGTTCTCGCTCATTTCTACCGCCAACTGGTCCCAGTAGCTGTAGGCCAAGGCGGGATTCGCTCGCAGGGCCTCCGCATTGGCGCCAACGCGCAGGGACAAAACCTTATCGGTCCCCATGAACTCGGCCAGTTTGGCCTTGTCGTCGATATCGATCAGCCGCAACGGCCGACCACTGACTTCGTACTGCCAGGCAAGGACCATCATTAATATGGATTTTCCCACACCGCCCTTGCCGTTCATCACCCAAATCGTATGTGCCATGGATACCCCACCAGAGAAATTACGCCGTTTACCGTTTTAATCAATAACTTGGGATATTGTCATAAAATGTGCGATTTTGTCAAAGGCAACGACGGGTCCCAAGCATGCACACCAAAAACCCCCTTCTTCATGGACCGTGGCCCAGTAGGAAGGGGGTGAAGGGACAACAACGGCTTCAGTGTAACAACTACCTAACCGTTCACTCCCCCCCCAGTTGGGAGGGGGGCAATGGCTACGATTTCAGTAAAGATTCCACGTTGGAAACTCGATTGTGCGCCACCACCAAATCCCGCTGCCAACTGGCATTGGACGGATCGGCCTCGGCCAACCGACGAATAATCACCAGGGATTCCTCGAATGCCGCCCGTGCCTCCGCTAATTGGCCCTGCGCTTGCGATACATCGCCGATCCTACTGTGCGCCACTGCCAAATCCCACTGCCAACTGGCATTGGACGGATCGACCTCAACCAACCGACGACTAATCGCCAGGGTTTCCGCGAACACCGCCCGTGCCTCCGCTAATTGACCCTGCGCTTGCAATACATCGCCGATACTACTGTGCGCCACCGCCAAATCCTTCTGCCAGCCCGCATTGGACGGATCGGCCTCGGCCAACCGGCGAATAATCGCCAGGGTTTCCGCGAACGCCGCCCGTGCCTCCGCTAATTGGCCCTGCGCTTGCAATATAGCAAAGCCATTATAAAGTGATTAAACCCATGGTATATTCAATTGATTTCCGTCGCAAAGTGCTCGCCATACAAGAACAAGAACAGCTCACCTACGCTGAAATCGCAAGCCGCTTTGGAATTGGGATTGCCACTTTGACGCGTTGGCGTTCACGCCTGGAGCCAAAACTAACTCGTGAAAAATCCGCCACGAAAATTAATAGGGAATCGCTGGCGCGTGATGTTGAAATGCACCCTGACGCCTATCAATTCGAGCGAGCTAAACGTTTAGGGGTGAGTAGGAGCGGCATTGGTCAAGCATTAAAACGCATGAGAATCAGCTATAAGAAAAAAACACTATCACACCCAAAAGCAAATGAAGAGAAGAGAACAGCCTTTCAAGAGCGAATGGAAGTATATGAAGCAGAAGGGAGAAGCATAGTTTTTGTCGATGAGGCTGGATTCGCGGTGGATATGCCACGCCGCAATGGCTACGCGCCGATTGGCAAGCAAGATTGGAATGCTAAAGGGCGAGTGAACGCCATTGGAGCGTTGATTGGTATGTGTAACGCTCTTTACCGGAACCATCAATAGTAATGTGTTTTACTCTTGGATCACCCAAGATTTACTCCCAAAACTTCCTCCCAATTGCGTTCTTGTGATGGATAACGCAACTTTCCATAAACGATTGGACATTCAACAAGCCATCAAAAATGCGGGCCATATTCTGGAATATTTACCCCCTTATTCGCCAGATTTCAATCCCATCGAACATAAGTGGGCGCAATTAAAGGCGATTCGTAAAAGAGAACGCTGTACTACCG
>CAUYTY010000131.1 GCA_963575655.1 Gammaproteobacteria bacterium
CGGAAAAAACCGTCCCCTTTCCTCCCCGCCCTCAAGGGCGGGGAGGAAAGGGGACGCTGATGAAATACCAATCGTTAAATCACCTAAGATACCAAGTCAGATTGGTATTTCATTTTCCGGAAGTTGCCTAAGCAACTCCAAGAGGAGTAGTTGATGGCCACCATCGATCCTTATAAATACCAAACATTATTAAATTATTTTGAGAATGCTAAAAACCTAGGCGGTAAGGCTTGGGAACATGCCGTTACGTTGGATTTCTTGAATACCGCTAAGATTCAGGATTGTTCTATTCATTGTTTCCACTACCAACAGATGTTCGAGTGTCTTTTTAAACACATTCTTGAAGTAAAAACAGAGTTTGGTGCCTATTCCAAGTCTCACCAATTGAATAAACTTTTGGAAGAAGTTGTAGGTTCAACATCGTTCAGAACAGATAAATCAAGGTATCGAGGCGACTTAAATGCTATTACCGTCTGTGCGGAAGAATATAGATATAACTTTGATATAAATTGCAGTTCGTATTTCGAGATGGTGGAAACATGTAATGAATTGTTGAAAGAGTTAATTGAGTTTGAGCGAGGCTAGGATATACCTAATTAACGCGTACATTACGCATATCTCCGGCGACACTCGCACCATGGAGTCCCGCGCCATACCGCGCCCTGCGTTTCTAATGGGTAACCTAACCAACGCGCACCTTACACCTTAATAGGAGAGAAACATGATCCATGCACAAGAAATTGAGAAAGATATCCCAACCGATATCTTATCAACAGACAAAGATCGCAAGGTTTGGCACAATCCTCAATTGCGTACCATCTCGGCAAGGGACACGCGGAATGGTGGGATTGGCGCTGCAGATACTTCTCAGAATTCCTGACGAAATCGTCCGGTTAAGAGAGAGGCAGACTTGCAGAACTATCGGGGTCAAGTTCTCCATTTTTCCAGGAAAACAGGAAAAAGGGAAAATTTTCCCCCACTGTGCACTTTATCTACTGAGACGGCTCGGGATAGCGATTTTTCTTAGTAACAACGGATCGTTGGTGACAGAACCTCGCCCACTGAAACAAACGCCCCGATCACTTGAAGTGACCGGGGCGTTGTCGTTTTACGTCTTCAATTCGTACTCGAATCGACCTAGTCAGGTCTCATCGGAAACACGCCATCGTACAGATGCAGTATATCGTGGTTAGGTATGGCTGGCGATTCTCATGCGAGGGCGCCGAACCGCTCTCACTATTCCCTATGGTTGCTGGATGCAAAGTCGTATCAGGCGGTACACCCGCGACAGATTTGATAAAACTGTTAATAGACGTGGGGTGATCGGCACTGTCTATTCGCATGAAACGTGACAACCAAGAACTATTGGCTATCGGTGTCGCCAAGGTATTGGCCTGAGCTCCCGTATTGCCCGTCAACTGCTCCGCTACCACCGTGTGATTATGGGAAGGCATTTGGCTAGCAGATACGAACGCCTGCGCCTCGCCATACTTTTTTCCCCATTCTCGCGTAGTCAGGCCTGGGCCGTTACCCTCTCCGATGACGGCATAGCCGCGCAAGTCAGGCACATTGAACATGGTACTAGTACCGCTGCCACTGCCGCCAAAGGTTTGGCCGATAATGGCATACAAGGGCTGATAGGCTTGCTGAGGCAGGGCCTGCCCATTACATTCCTTCCAGCCTCGCGGCACAAAGGTGAATGAAAAGGCACGAATCTCACCGATATACGCCATGATGCATTCTCCTGTTATTCAGGGTTAGGTTGGAAAAAGTCCAGACCACGCGATGATGTAGTTTATCGACAGACTCGGCATGGTATTAGCGTGCGGTTGGTTGCCGCCTGTCGCCATGATAGTGGCGGCGGCGAGATCCACCTTGGTGGCCACCGTGGACGCCAAACCATCCTTGACGTACCTGACGTCTTGCAGACCGGAAGCGGCATCCTTGTTGGTATTGCAGAAGGTCACACCGGTACCCGTGGTCGGCGTGGTGGCAGCGGCCCCGGCGGTATTGAGCGTGTGGTTATGAGGCGGCAAGTTACGCCTCGGTAAGCGTAACGGTTTCGCTACCGCCCTTTTCTCCGAGCGCACGATGAGTAAGACCAGGACCGTTACCGACAGCAATGTTGAAACGGCCGCGCAAATCCGGCAACCCGAAAGTATTCACACCATCCCCTCCGTAGGTGGTGCCTAGTAAGGCAAAAAGCGCCTGATATTGGCTTACGGAAACCGTGGAGCCGTTACAGAGGAACCAACCCCCCGGAGCGAAACTGCCCGCGAAAACACGAATTTCTCCAACGTACATAATCTCTCCTTACTTAAAATAGTTAAGTAACCCAAGTTGCCACCTTATATCTTGTCGTCGTGGTGGTTAGCTACCATCACA
>CAUYTY010000132.1 GCA_963575655.1 Gammaproteobacteria bacterium
CGAAATACTTTTCGCCGATGCGGATCGTGTCCAATACAATGTCGGCAGCCATGCTGCGAAGCCCTGCCGCCAGTTCCACTGCCCGCGCCAACGCCGGCGCGAGTGGCACACCTGCGGGCGTTATTGCGTGTTCACCTCCCCGCGAGGTTGGCACGGCAGCGGCTTGCTGCTCAGGCGGAATAGGCGGATTGACGGCTGGCACCGGAAAGTGCGGTTTCTGATTTGCAGCGCGGCGAGACTTGCGGTTTGGTTTCATGTTATTTTGTGTTGTTACGCCGTCGTAACCGGAACGGCACGGCCGCCCGCAAGCCCCACCCCTAAGAGGCGGTTTGTTAATTGGCTTGCTAAGCATGTGAATACAATAACCCTTATGGCAGCGAAAGTCAAATTCTTTCTTTGTCTTTGTTCCACGTGGAACACCAACGGTTACGCCGTCGTAACTGTCTCATAAGTAGACACTTCGGCTCAAAATTTTTCCGCTGCGCGGGCGTTGCTTCGCCAGTTTTCCTTCCGTTTTCGAGTTTCCGCTCACTGGCGACTCAGCTGGACTCTGGTCGGCCTCGTGTAGTCATATTGCGGAACGGAGTATTTTGGGACGGGCAGTTCCCTGTAATCAGCACCTAATGGCGCCGGGATTTTCCAAGGATGCAAGATTCCATCTATTTGCGCTCCGCGCTTAGAAAGAGCAGTCATCCCGTCGTCTGCTCCTTGCGTGTAACGGGAACCGTTAGCTAACCATACGTTCCACGCACCACCCAGCACCGTAGCCGCCACGATTGGTGAAGGAGGCGGGGGCGTGTTCGTGCTTACTTGCGGGACCGCCACCAACGGCGCCGGTCTGGACTCCATCACTGGCGCAGGTCGTGGCGCGGTTACGCCGTCGTAACCTTTACTCTCAATTTTAGGTTCCACTTTCGGTTTGCCGGGGGAGAATAGAGTTGTTACACCTTTCCCCATCAAATGCGGAACAAACATTGCAAATATCCCTATCAAGACGATTCCGGCAATCATCCACACGATAGGGATGCCGCGACGCCGTTCAGTCTTATCGCCGTCAGAACGCGAATGGACTCCTACGCCAGCGTTTGTTTCGTAGCACGTGCAGAGTCCGGTCACGTCCAGCCGAAATGCCCCCGTCTCTTGGGCCTTTTGCTGGCCGGTGTAAGGCTCGGCGTAGGTTGAGCGCATTACCACAGGGAAAGAACGGAAGATTCCCATCCTCTCTTTGTTAAGATTTCGCAAATAGGTGTAATCCTGCGTCATGGTGCGAAACTGTTTATCGACATTTCCTACGTGCTGCGTGATTGCGATAATATCGTCACCCAGTTTTCGATGTTGCGAGATGTAGAAGATGCAATCTTCACCAGTGTTTTGCCACCCTCGGGCGTTGAAGTAAATATGCACTTCATCAATAAAAAACACCGTCCCCGTTGGCGGGCGCTTTGAGTAGTCCACTTGTGACACGGACTTTTCTCTAACTTGCACCTTGGTTCTTTCCGTCAGGTCAACGCCGTTGCATGGATGCAGCCAGAACTCGGCGGCTTCTTCTTGCGTGAGCATACGGAGCCGCGTGTTCATATCGAATGTTTGGCCATACTTTGAGTGCAGATGTTCCGCAAGGTTGCCTAAGTTTAGTGGGAGGTTCGTCGCTATGTCCCTTTTACTTAGACGTAGTTCGTCCACCAGCAGCTTGACTGCGTAATACGACTTCCCGCCGCCGGGCTTACCGGAAATGAAATGTAGGCTCATAATTGCTCAATGTCTTTGTCCATTAACTCCACAAACATGTCATACCAAGGCTGCATGTTTCCCATCATGCGCCATGCTTCGCTGATAGCCTCGCTCCACGTGTCATAAGTGTGAACGAAGTGGTAATGTTTACAAATTACTTTCATAATTCCTCCACGGATGGCCGTGCGATTTTGCGCACGGCAATTAAGGTTAATGCAAACGCCATGAACGGCAGCGAATAGAGGAAACCCTCTTGTAACCATTCCCACGAATCTTTTGTTTCTGTTACGCTGTCGAACTCGCCCCACGCACCGCCCACATCTGGATTCTGATGCGTATAATGCAGGACATTGCCGCCTTCGCAGCATACAGCATCCAAGTCGCAGGTCACGCTATTAGTTCCGTCTGTGACAGTGACCGAGCCGCCTATCAAGTTCAAAGCACTACCGTAGAACCAATAAGTTCCGCCGGGCGGGACCGTCGGCCACCCTCTACCGTCGAATTCAAAAGTGACCGGCACGGACGTGTAGTTGCGGAACTCGGCGGTGCTGTATGCCGCATTGCCCGTGCTTGCAGAAGTTACGACGGCGTAACCTATAGCGCAACCGACCATGAAACGTGTGATGGTGGTTG
>CAUYTY010000133.1 GCA_963575655.1 Gammaproteobacteria bacterium
CAAGTAGGTGGCAACTTGGGTTAATTAACTCAAGTTGCCACCTATGGTTCAATTCAACCGTCATTCCACTTGTATGACGGCCTCCAAGACGGTATCTGGATTCCGGCAATCCCTACCGGAATGACGGCGGCCTAGTGGGTTATAGGCAGCAACTCGGATTACGCTAGCGCCGCACCAACTCCATAGAGCCAACCTGCATGGCCTGAGCCTGCTGGGCCAATAGCGTGCCAGAGGGCGGACTGCGGAGGAAATAGGCACGAACTCCTTTCATGATCGCCTGGGCAATGGTTTGTTGATAGTCTGGATCCGCTAGCTTTTCTTCCTCATCGGGGTTAGAGAGATAGGCGGTTTCTACTAACACCGAGGGAATATCCGGCGATTTGAGGACCAAAAAGCCCGCCCGCTCTACCGCAGTACGACTCAGTGTCCCGATCTGCTCCATGGAGGTAAGCAGACGGCTGGCCACAGCTAGGCTGGCGTCCCGAGTGGCACTCTGAGACATATCAAGCAAGGTTCGGGCAAGGTTGTTGTCGCGCCCCTCCAGATGGACCCCGCCCACCAGGTCCACGGAGTTTTCCTGTTCCGCCAACATGCGCGCCGCCTCGGAACTAGCCCCCCGCTCAGACAGAATGTAGATAGAGGCACCGGTAACCGAGGAATCGTTGGCGGCATCGGCGTGGATGGAGACAAACAGGTCGGCCTTGAAGGTATGGGCCTTTTGGATGCGCTCCCGCAGGGGTACGAAGGAATCGCTGCTCCGAGTCAGTATCGGTCGCATACCACGCTCCCGACGCAAAAGTTCTGCCACACGTCGCGCAATAGCCAAGGTCACGTTTTTTTCTTCGGTCCCGCCCGGCCCGGTCGCCCCGGGGTCCTTCCCACCATGACCAGCATCTACCGCCACCACAATGTCTCGGGGTTTAACTGCTGGCGATGGACTAAGCAGGGCAGAAGACCGATCGCCCCACGGCGTAGAAGCCCGTGAGCGCGAAGATGGTGGGGAGGTGGTCTGAAGCGCCGACGGTAAAGACATCAGAACCGCGTCGGAGGCATGCCGCTCGGCAAGGGGGGACGCCGAGGATGACGGAGGGGAGATTCCTGCAAACTTCCCCCGTCCCTTCAACGAACCAGAATTGCGAGAAGGCTCTTCTTCTCCGACCACGATCGGCGGCAGGACAGATGGTGAAGACACTGGATTCGCTGGCCGTGAGACCAACGCACCATGAACCACAGTAGCTACTTCGGGAGGCGTCGGACGTGCAGGAGCGACCGGTTCAGGTCTAAAACCAGTATTGGACGAGAGTTTCCCCGCCAGACGGCTCGACTGCGGCGCTACAACCGTGAGCTGCGCTGGGGGTTGGGTCGAGACTAACGGTTGAGGGTGATCGGACGATGCAACGGGTACTGGTTGGGACTCAGCCTTGGGAGGGGTCACTACCGAAGGCTGGGTCGATACCAACGCGGCGGTTGGCTTGGATTTCCCACTGGAATCACGTAGCTCCACCACCAGGGACCTCTTCTTATCATCCCCCGTAAAGTAACTGCGTGGCCAGATCGGCCGCGTTACATCTAAAACAATGCGTAACCGGCCATCTCCCTGGGCAGCAGCACGCGCTCCACGCAACAATCCGCCCTTAAGGGCCTGCATCTGGCGCGAGTTACGAAGATGCGCCCCCGGAAGATCCACCACCACTCGGTCGGGACCGTCCAAGGTAAACAGATTGATCCCAACGGGTCCATCTAGATCAATCACCAGGGCGTTGTACCCCTCCGCCTCCTGGAGGTGTAACCCAGTGATATTGGCAGCAGCCATCCCATAACCTGGGAACAATACCAACCACAACCAGCACCACGGAGAAAACTGTTTCATGGATACCACTCCCGACGCGTAACTCTTTCGCGCATGATGCGTTAACAGTATCTATTTTTGCAAGTAGTCTCGTGAGATAGACGCACAATCTCAAGTTGGTTCGAGCATCGCGAACTCGTTGCACAAACACAACAGACCGGTGAACGCCCCCAGCACTTCGCCACCCCGTGGGCTGCATGCCGTGACCTCCACAACGCGCCCGTCACCGTGGTAGCGGATATCCACCCGCAAGTCCAACATCGGTAGTACCCCCTCCCCCCGCTCCGGCCATTCCACCAGACAGATCGCGCCAGGGGCGAAATAATCACGCACCCCAAGCAATTCCAATTCCTCCGGGTCCAGTAGACGGTAGAGATCGAAGTGATACACCGGCCCCAAGGAGAGCTCGTAGGGTTCGACCAGGGTGAAGGTAGGACTCTTGACCGTCCCTAAGTGTCCACGCGCGCGCAGAAATCCTCGGGTAAGCGTGGTCTTACCCGCTCCCAGCGTCCCTTGTAGGGCGACACCGATCCCCCCTCCCCTTTCTCCTAGCGCCCGCGCCAGATACGCCCCCAAAGCCTCCATGGCAACCTCATTTCCTACCACGACCCCGTTTAAAGTTGCGTTTGGTGTATCCATGCCTGAACTCATTAAAGATTGTGCCAGGGGATGGGATTCGCACGATAAGCGGAAAAACTCGGTAACACCTGGTCGCGTGCCGAAACGATAGGATTCTGAATCGGCCACAGAATAGCCGCCTCGGGGTCAGCCCAGTGAATCCCTCCCTCGCCCTTTGGATTATAAAACTGATCCACCTTGTAAAGTATATCCGCAGGCTCCGCGCCCAACACGCAGAAGCCATGCGCAAATCCCGCGGGGATCCAAAGCAAATGACCGTTAAGGTCAGTCAATTCGGTCCCAAAACTCTTACCATAGCTTGGAGAATCGGGACGAATATCCAAAACCACATCAAAGATACGACCACAAAGGACGCCAATAAGTTTCCCTTGGGGTAGATCATACTGATAATGTAGGCCACGCAGCACTCCGGGCGCCGAACGGGAGTGATTGTCCTGTTTGAATCTTGTCGGGAGTCCAAATCGTTGGTATTCATTCTCGTTGAATCGTTCGACAAAAAAGCCACGCGCATCCCCGCGTAGCTCAAGCTCAACAAGAAGCAATCCAGGAAGTTCCAGAGGAGTAACTTTCATAGTAGGATATTCTTAGTGATGCGGAATTCAATTGTCATTCCAGCAGGGATTGCCGGAATTCAAACGCCATGGATAGCTTGCCGATGATTAATGCCCCCGTGTCCTGGCAATCAAAAATACATCATTTCCTGCAAGCAGCGACGGAGACCTAATCTCCAATTAGGTAATTTTATCCCAAAAATCTTATGGACCTTTTCCAAGCTGAGGCGGGAATTCAGCGGTCGCCGGGCCGGCAGGGGATATTCGGTGGTGGGAATAGCCTCAATATTGCGCACTTTGAGTTCCGCCCCCTGTTCACGAACTCTCACCAGAATTTCGGTGGCGAATTCGTGCCAGGTCGTTTCGCCCGAATTGCAGAGATGATAAACCCCGTTCGGGAAACGCGGTTGCGTTAGTGCTCGCCCGAGAATTTCCAAGGTCGCATCGGCAAGATCCGGGGCATAGGTCGGGGCACCATGCTGATCCGAGATAATGCGGAGAGATTCACGTTCTTTTCCGAGACGGATGATCGTATTCAGAAAATTCTTGCCCTGGGTGTCGTATACCCAAGAGGTACGGAAGATTAACCAATTCCCACCCGCCCCCGCCACCGCAAGATCGCCCATGAGTTTGGTTCGGCCATAGGCATTTACGGGGGAGACTGGTGCATCCTCGGTCCACGGGGAAATCCCTTCCCCCGAATAAACGTAATCGGTCGAATAGTGAACAAATGGCACATCATGCGCGGCGCACCACCGAGCCAAAATGCCTGGAGCCTCGCCATTGATAATTTGTACCAAAGGTTCTTCCTGTTCCGCCCGATCGACCTGCGTATAGGCAGCAGCATTGATCACTACGCTCGGCCGGAGCGAATCCAAAAGTATCGGAAGTCGTGTAGGGTTCGCCAGGTCCGCCTCTTGGCGCGAAACAGCCAGCGCACGTGCGTCCAGTTTTTGCGCCAAAGCCCTGCCGACCTGGCCCGAGGCCCCGAGGATTAGGATTGGTCGATCACTAGTGGCGGGAAATCGATGATTCATTTATTAGAGTACCTAAATCAAAATCTAGAAAGTGGAGGATGGGATGTCTGCTCCGGTTAATCATTGATTTTTATGCTACCGCGATTCAGGTGGGTAGCCAATAACTATTCCGAGGGACTGATCCAAACCACGAATAGCAAGTTTTCAACTCTCGATCCGACGTGTTGGCTCAGGCGTTTCGAGAGAAGATAATAGACATTATCGGAAACCCAAAACCTCACCCCCCGCCCCCCTCTCCTTAACAGGAGAGGGGGAGATTTTTTGCCTGTTCCGTTCAGGAGTTAAGCATAACAACGGAATAATTCTCCCCCTCTCCTGTTAAGGAGAGGGGGGCGGGGGGTGAGGTTTCCGATAATGTCTAATGGGTGCCGGGTAAAATTATGCGTGGTTACTACATTTAAGGAATAACCCAAGTTGCTACCTATGCGGTGAGAAACGAAGAAACCCCTCTCCCCCCGGGAGAGGGGTTGGGGTGAGGGCGCGAATTTGTTGATTCGTCAGCATCACGCCCTCACCCCCAGCCCCTCTCCCTTGTATAGACCGGGGACATAGGTAACGGGTGTTCGGGGACATAGGTAACGGTTTTTGAGCAGTTATTGTGGGTCGAGAAGGTTGATGGAAGCAATCTGATGTTGGCAGAAAAAGACATCCAACAAACCGCCTTGAGTGGTGGGACCTAGGGCAACCGAATGGCCATGGAAAGCCCTACCCACCCTCCACTCCCGTCCTAGGTAGCTTAGCTCCCCCTGTCCTTGGACCTTGCGCACGATGTCATCGGGAGCATATTCAATCGGTGGCAAATCCTCTAGAAACGGTTTTGTGCTGGGTCGATACCTGCTGGAGGGAGGGCGCAACGCTAGGGATTCATGAGGGCGTTCCAGGTTATAGAGGTCGCGCCAGGCATCAAAGCATTTTTGCGCCTCGATTTGGTCGGAAAACGTGATATGGGCCAAAAGTTCGGCTTTGAGGGTACGGTGAAAGCGTTCGTCCTTCCCCTGGGTTTGCGGATGGTAAGGGCGGCTGTGGCTGACCCGGATACCCAGCCGCATTAACCAAACTGTTAGGGGTGTATAAGGGGAACCCAACGTATCTCCCCACGGCGAACCGTTGTCCATTGTCATCCGCCAAGGTAGGCCATGACAGCGAAAGGTTTCCGTTAGGGCCTGTTGAACAGTGGCGGTCTGTTCATTGAGGCAGGCGCGTAAGCAGACGGCATAGCGTGAATGGTCGTCCAGCACCGTTAGCGGGTGGCAACGCCCTTCACGCATCGCCACATGGCCCTTGAAATCCATTTGCCACAGATCACTGGGGGCAGGGTGCTCGAATCGGCGCCAGGGCGCGTGTTTGGCGCTTTCCTCAGGATTCAAACGCTTGTGGCGACGAAGGATTTCGTTGATCGTACTGTGAGAGGGCAACCCCTCATGGCCTTTTTCTGTCAGCCAGGCCCGCAACTTGCGGGGTCCCCAAGCGAGATGGAGATCACGTACCGTCAACAGTGCCTCTTCTGTCGCTGCTATCGTGCGCTGAGGTGAAGTTTTCGGTCGACGTGAACGGTCCACCAAGCCCTCATTGCCCTGTTCTATGAAACGATTCAATAACTTGTATCCAGTTTTCGGACTGATACCAAACTGGCGGCACAAGGCACGGATATTTGCACCTTCCTGGCGGGCCGATGCACAAACTCTTTTCGGGACAACATGAGTGACACCTCTTTCCAAGGCATGAACGCTCTCCGGTGGGATGGACTTTCATGCAGTTTGAAGTGTTACCCATGTCCCCGGTCTACTAACCTGCGCGTTGGTTAGGGGACTCCAGCTAAATAGCATATTGGACGGATTCTTCTTTAAAAAGTTCTCTGACTTTCTCTGGCGATTTTTTTAAATCCTCTAAAAGTTGAGTAGCTTTATTTTTTAACTCCTCCACATTACGAATAAGGTGACGCGCAATTCCTTGTGTCTTAATATTGCTCCATACTAGCTCGACAGGATTAAGGTGTGGAGAATAGGTGGGAAGAAAGAATATTTTAACCTTTCCATTTGTCGTCTCCAGATATTCCTTAACTACTTTTGCATGATGGGCAGAATACCCGTCTGTTACAATATAGATGGGGCATGAATTCTCTTGAGCCAAAATTTTTAGATATTCAACAAACGCACCACCATTGAGCGATGAGGGACCTATTTGGAAATGCATCTTTCCTTCAGAAGTTATCGCAGCGATCATATTTATGCGATAACGTCCACCAGTGGAGGGAATTATGGGAGTTAAACCTTCTAGCCCCCAAGTTGTACCCGCGTGATAATCGGTGCGCGCCCCAGCCTCATCAAGAAAATAGATTATAGCACCCTCATTACTTGCCAACTCTTTGATTCTAGGAAACTCTTTGTTAATCCAATTATCTACTGAAAATTGGTCCCTCTCTATCGCACGATATACTGGCCGTTGTGGAGTTAAATTAATGCGGCGCAAAAAACGGCCCACCGCGGAACGACTCATGTAAATAGAAAATTTCCTCTCTATTAATGTCTTTATCATTTCAGTTGTCCATAAGACTGTCGAGAATTCAAAATCCAATGGGGTAAATGCGCACAGCCAGAATACGAGTATTCCTTCTTGCTGTTCATTGATGAAGGATTTTCTTCCAGGGACAGGTTTCGCATTTAACGTAGCTAGACCCATCTCTTTTGCCTTCTTCACCCATTCGTACACCTTCGATCGGTGCATACCGAAAATCTCGCCCACCTCCCTAGGAGACATTCCTTTACGTACAGCTTTTACTGCTTGAAGCCTTATATACTCAAGGGTAGAGTGATCGAGAGAACGTCCATCAGAATTTTTCATAATTTTAGCAATTTCATGTCTTATTTTTTGGTTGGACTAATAATAGATTATTTTTACTTGCTTGTCCCCTAACCAACGCGCA
Source organism: Gammaproteobacteria bacterium (assembly GCA_963575655.1). NCBI lineage: Bacteria > Pseudomonadati > Pseudomonadota > Gammaproteobacteria > Gammaproteobacteria bacterium. The sequence continues at coordinate 7,000 of CAUYTY010000133.1, forward strand.
GGTTAGTATACATCCCGTTGGGAAGGGGAGTGAAGATATTCAGCTTTAGTTGCCAATATCAATGGCTGGCGTTGTTTTCTCCCCCTCCCAGCGGGAGGGGGTTGGGGGGAGGGTAACCAAGGAATTACTCAATGTAGGTAGTAACTTGGGTTAAAATTAAGACGATTTTCGACCAGACACTGGTCCGCTAAAGCTACCACCTAGCAAACGGTTAAGTCGTCATTCCGGCAGGGGTTGCCGAAATTCAGATACCATGGATGGTTTGCACGGTGATCCATGTCTCTACGATTGCGAGGAGTGAAAATGAATAACGAGAATTTCGACCTACACCGCTTCCAACAATTATTAGAGATTCAGCGCCGCTTGAGTGGCGAACGTAATATCAGTCATTTGTCTCAATTAGTCATGCAAGAGGTAGCGGAGCTACTCGACGCAGATCGAAGTTCTTTGTTTCTATTTGATTGGGACATTATGCAATTGCGGGCCTGTTTTGCGGAGGGGGTGGCGGCAGAATCCCTGGTGGTACCGTTACGCATGGGGATTGTCGGCAGCTCAACGATTATTCGCAGCACCATTAATGTTACGAATGCCTATTCCCACCCCTACTTCAACCCCGAAATTGATACAACCTCTGGTTTCAAGACTAACAGTTTGTTGGCTACACCTCTCCAAACTTCGGATGGACGGGTGGTGGGTGGTCTGGAATTGATTAATAAAGCGACGGGATGTTTTACCGATGCTGATGAACGTCTGGCAGAAGCAACAGCGCGGGTTTTGGCAGAATTGGCAAGCATTGACCAATTAACACCAACCATCGCACAACACGAAACGATACTACTCCGAGAACGCATCGATTACGACCGCGCTGCGGTATTCATCTTGGAAGAAACCGCAGGACAATTGACGGCCATATACGCCGATGGGATCGAACCCAGCCAACTTACCCTCCACCTGCGGCTCGGAATTGCCGGTCAGGTTGCTGTAACTAGGCAGCCTTTACTAATCCCAGACGTGAGTGTGGATAACCGTTTCAATAGTTCCTTTGACAATCTCACGGGTTATCGTACCCGAAGCATTCTATGCGTGCCACTACTCAATCTCGCCGGTGAAACCCTCGGTGTTGTTCAGGCGATTAATCGCAGGAGCGGTCCTTTTACTGAGTTTGACCTACAGACACTGTCTAGTGTGGCTGGCATTATTTCCATCAGCATCGAAAATGCTATGCAGATCCAGGAGCACGAGCAACAATTCCACAGCCTTTTGGAAACCTTGGCAGCCTCTATCGACGCAAAAGATACTTTAACTGCCGGCCATTCGCGTCGGGTGTCTGAGATTGCTACTGGAATTGCTCGTATCTTCGATTATCCTGATGCGGATCTGGACGTATTGCGCGTCGCGGCGTTGCTACACGATTATGGAAAGATCGGTATCGACGACCAGGTGCTCAAAAAAGCCGGTCGCCTTACCGAAGACGAATACCAACACATCAAGAAACATGCAGAATTGACTTTTGATATCCTCGAACGGATCCGCTTCGCTCGAAAGTATAATAATGTTCCACTCATTGCCGCATCTCATCACGAATGTCTGGATGGTTCCGGTTATCCGCGCGGACTCAATGCTCTTCAAATCCCTTTCATGTCAAAGATCCTAGCCGTGGCCGATGTCTTCGAGGCATTAACGGCAGATCGTCATTATCGTCCAGGGATGAGTGTAACCAGGTCGCTAGAAATTTTGGATCAGGGCGTTGGCACTAAATTCGACAGTCATGTCATAGCTGCCCTGAGACGCTATCTAGAGAAAAACGCAGCTTTTTGATCGCAGTTTTGGTCATTGTTTCATCATCCCACGCAGAATGATAAGGCCGAAAACCCACCCCCTCAATTACAGTGATTTATGGAACAACGGGCCATCAGCCCTTTGGCGGTAACCTTGTATCCCTGGAGCGTTGCCCCAGGCTGATATGAAATCGCGCCGTTGGCACTACCTGGACAGTTACTAATGAACACTAACGAAAGATCGTTGTATCCACGGTTGATGCAAATCGTACGCAAGGTGCATTAACAATGCGTACCATTGCTGCCAAACTCACCCGCATCTATCTGGTCGTTGCTATTTCGGTAATTTTTACCACCGGATTAATCTCGCTGCTGTATCTCTATCACCATACCCGCTCTATCACCCACGAAAACCTCAAGACTCAAGCAGCGGCTCTGGCGGGCAATCTCGAATCCGCCGTGGCCTTCGGCGATACCAATTTTGCCCAGCAGACCTTAAATTCCCTGAAACACTATCCAGAAGTGCTTCTAGCAGTAGTGCGCCTGCCCGATGGACATCTGTTAGCCAAATACACAACCCCTAACGATACGAAAGATAATAATTCCCTCTGGCCCCTTTTGGAGCGTAGTGAATTTATATCAGGCGATAAACATGGCGTCACCCAGGCGATTGCACACGAAGGAGAGATATCCGCTCATCTGATACTCATTGCCAGCCTGAGAAATCTCAACAGGGAGGCTTTGCTGATCTTTGTCGCAAGCATGGCAATTGGCTCCCTACTCCTCTTGATCAGCTACGCAATGTTCTGGCGCATGAGTCGGGCGATTACCCACCCGATCGAGATGCTCACCGCAGTAATGCGTACCATCGAACGGGTTGGCGACCATTACCAAAAAACGACCATCGTCAGCGACGACGAGATCGGAGAACTCGCCATTGCCCTAGATAATATGCGCCACAACATCCGGCAACGCACCACAGAACTCCTGATCAATCAAGAGAAATTAGCTCTGGTAGAACGACAACAGGCCGTAATCGAGGCCACCACCCGAGCCAAAGACCTTTTCTTGGCCAATATGAGCCATGAAATTCGTACCCCGATGAACGCCATCATTGGATTGAACGATCTGGCGCTTAAACAAGAGCTTCCGCCCAAAGTTCGAGATTATTTGATCAAGATACACTCGGCATCACACTCCTTACTCCGTATCATCAATGATATTCTTGATTTTTCGAAAATTGAATCGGGACAATTGATATTGGAACAGGAGTCTTTTCATCTGAGCGATCTCTTTGAGCATCTATCTGATCTGTTGCGCAACCAGGCCGCCGAGAAAAATATTGAATTAATAATGGCGATTGCCCAGGATTGTCCCATATCATTGTTTGGGGATGCGTTGCGACTCGAACAAATTCTGCTCAACCTGATCAGTAATGCCATCAAGTTTACGGAACAAGGAATCGTTTATGTACAGGCAAGATCGATCCCAAGAGAACCAGCCACCCGTAACAAATCAAACGGGGTTTTAGAGTCTAATGATGACAGGCCTGCTCAACGCGTTATGTTGGAATTTACGGTGCAGGATAGCGGCATTGGTTTATCGTCAGAGCAGATCAACAAACTGTTTCATCCCTTTGTCCAAGCGGATGACTCCACAACCCGCAGATATGGTGGCACGGGATTGGGTCTTTCGATATGCAAACGTTTGGTCGGATTGATGGGCGGACAAATAGGAGTGGAAAGCAATTTGGGGAAGGGTTCGATATTCCACTTCACCATCGTTTGTGAACAGCGTCCAGATTTGAGACGGGAAATACCACTTCCCCCCGAATCATTGCGGGGACTGAAAGTATTGGTCGCAGATGATAATGAAGTCGCCCGAGAGATTTTCGACTCGATGCTGAGAAAGTTCACCTTTGCACCCACCTTGGTTGCTTCCGGCGATGAGGCGGTAATTGCCCTCGAAAATGCCATGGCGAATGGATCACCCTATCCACTGGTATGTCTGGATTATCGGATGCCGGGGATGAACGGAATTGAGACTGCGCAAAAGATTCTGGATATCACTACCCGGCGTACCTCCATTAGTCCATTGCCAAAAATAATTCTCTTGAGCGCCTTTTGCCGGGAGGAATTTCCAGTCGCCCAACTTAACCTGGCGGGTATCTCGGTTTTTCTTAGAAAACCGATTAATTGCTCTTACCTATTTGACAGCATCATGAAATTATTTGGCCAGCAGGTGGCCAAACTCTATCGTAGTAGAGAAGAACAGACCGATTATACCGAAATCAGCAATCGAATCGGCGGTGCCCGTATCCTGCTGGTCGAGGATACCCCAATCAACCAACAGGTAGCCCAGGAGTTATTAGCCGGGGTGGGGATCCTCGTCGATATGGCTAATAACGGCGCCGAGGCGGTACAAATGGTTCAGAAGGGCAGTTATGACGCTGTCCTAATGGATATCCAGATGCCAATTATGGACGGACATGAGGCAGTGCGAGTCATCCGCAGGGACCCCCGTTTTGCGCAATTACCCATTATTGCCATGACCGCACATGCCTTGACCAGTGATCGTGAAAAGTCGCTGACAGCCGGTATGAATGACCACATTGTCAAACCCATTGACCCGGATCGGTTATTCTCACTGTTGATAACTTATATCAAGCCGGGTGACCGAGCATCTATCGATAGGAAATCTTTACGGCAACTCTCCCCCTCCTCCCATGAGGAGACAGCGGCGTTGGAAAAGATTCCAGGGTTTGATCTGAAATCCGCTTTACACCGGGTTATGGGCAATCAGGCATTGCTCGTGAAATTATTGGTCGACTTCAAACAAGATTATGATAATTCCGCCAAGGACGTACGAAAATGTCTCACCCAAGGCGAACCAGAACGCGGTAGACGTATCGTTCACCAAATCAAGGGACTCACCGGAAATATTGGGGCACGCACCGTACACGCGGCAGCGCGAACCTTAGAATTGGCGATTGAACAGCGGCATGAAAACGATTGGCCGGTATTGGTGGATACCTTCGAGTCGACACTCGAGGAGTTTCTGGTTGCCATCACCGACATACAATCCATTATTCACAAGACAGACATGGGTGTAACCTCCAATAGCGGGCCTGATAGTGTGGGGACTTTGGACAATGAAACCATTAAACCCGCGCTGCTTGAATTGGCTGCTCATCTCAGAAAATTCAGCATTAGTGCGCACTCCGCCTTTAATGCCATCAAGCCATTTCTCCTGCAAGCCGGGTTTCACCAAGAGGTCGAACAGATGACCAAGCAAATTAATCGGTTTAGGTTTAATGAGGCACTCTCTTCTCTGGAAGCGATCTCAGAGAAATTTGGCATCTTTCTATAAATGACGAAATGCAATGACCAACGTATCCGCAAGGCAGAAGATATTGATCGCCGATGATGCCCCCGGTAATATCCAAATATTGATCGGAATGTTTGCGTCAGAATACAAGATTGCCGTTGCTATACCAATTACAATTAAACGATTCACCGTGTTCTGGCTTACATGAGTTAAACGAGCTGTCTGTCGCACTCCACACCCTTCTCGCAAGTGTTCCAGTAAGGACTCCACCTTTTCTTCGGGTAAGCGACTTTGCTCAAGAACAATTCCCTTTCGTTCCGAAAAATATTTTCTGCACGTACGGCAATAGATACCTAGAATCCGATGAGAATGCCCACTCCACCCATGCCACCGCAAGTTTTCTTTTTCGCGAATTCGGAAATCAGGACAATCTACGTTGCGACAATAAAATACCTCAATTGGGTGTGCAGCCATCACTTTAACCTCAAGTAATTGAGAATAAAAATACGCACTACGCTCGGTAAAACTGTAACATTACTTTTTGTAACTACGAGAATTATAGGATGTTTCTGTCGTAGCACAGATTAGGTCAACGTAAGGCGCCACCTAACATTGGGGCTCTTCAGTAGTTGTTGAATTGAATCGCGCACTAACTATGCCAGCCCCCCCGCCAGTCGAGCCGGAAGATTTATTGAGCAAGTAAGCCAATCAATGAACAGAACCTTATCGGCAATTGGCGACTATTTGGCAAAGGAGTCTCCCGCCACTGGTGGGCAATAACGCAGACAGCAACCTTGAAGCACAACGGGAAAATATATCGGATGATCATTCATTATTGAACACATCAAAACGAAGAAGGGGTCAGAATAAGAAGTTACTCCCTTATTCTGACCCCTTGACCACGGAGAACCGTCTCAGAATTCCTCGAAATCATCAGAAATATTAGAGGCTTTTGTCTTTATTCTCACCGCTCCACGAGTTATTGGACGTGCTCCCACTTTCCGTGCTGACGGGGCGGGTGGTTGGATAACATGACGCGTTGCGTGGGTCATCGTCTGATGGGCCAATACCTCTGCGGTGCGAGATTCCGCGATCTGGAAGAAGCTAACCAAATCTTGAAGCTGTGTCACCTGCGCTCCCAATTCTTCAGCGGTGGCGGCCAATTCCTCAGAGGAGCTGGCATTGGTTTGGGTAAGTTGAGAAAGTTGACCCATCGCACTATTAATCTGGGCAACACCGCCGGATTGTTCCTTGGACGCGGCCGCAATCTCCTGGACCAGGTCTGAGGTCGTGGTAATGGCTGGGACAATCTCTCCTAACAGGCCACCGGCCTTCTCCGCGAGGTGTACGCTGCTAGTCGACAGTTCACCGATCTCATGGGCCGCCACCTGACTACGCTCTGCGAGCTTACGCACCTCAGCAGCTACCACCGCAAATCCCCTACCATATTCTCCCGCACGCGCTGCCTCGATTGCGGCATTGAGGGCGAGCAGATTGGTCTGATAGGCAATATCATCAATGATGACAATCTTGCTGGCGATCTGTTTCATAGCAGAAACAGTTTCAATCACTGCACTCCCTCCCTCACGGGCCTCAGTGGCAGCCTGTATCGCCCGGGTATTAGTAACCTTGGCATTGTCGGCGTTCTGAGCAATCGAGGCGCTCATTTGTTCTACCGCAGCGCTAGTTTCTTCAACACTGGCCGCCTGCTCACTGGTGGATTGACTTAGGGATTGGGCCGCTGCCTCGACCTGAGCCGCAGCATTGGCCAATTCACCACTGGTGTGGCGAACCTCTCTGATGGTATGGGCAAGTTGGGTCACGGTATTGTTGACCGAGTCGCGCAACTGACCCAACATTCCTTGATATTGATCGGCAATGTTCTGGTCCAAATTGCCATTTTCCACAGCAGCCATCACCCGAATTACTTCAGTAATGGGAACCACGACCGCATCCAGGGTAGCGTTGAATCCTTCCACGATTCGTCGGTAATCACCCTGATGATGCGTAGCATTAGCACGAACCGTCAACCGCCCCTCTGCCCCAGCCTGAGTTAGAACGCGTGCATCCTCGATGAGGGCATGAATGGCAACGCCAGCCGCATTAAGACTCTCGCGGATGGCATCAAATTCTCCTGGCCAGGGTTCTTTCATTGCCTCCGGGATATCACCGCAGCCAATACGTCCCGCTGCGTTACGGACTTCACCAACTACCTGCGAAAGCTTGGCGGTAGTATTATTAACTACATCCTTGAAATCCTTAAGTTGGCCTTGGTAATCACCCTTAACCTTCTTGCTCAGATTCCCCTTCTCCATCTCGGTGAGCACTGCAACGGCCTCATTTACCGGGAGAATAATCCCGTCGAGGGTTTTATTAACACCGGCCACCAATTGCTTCCATCCCCCTTGAAATAGATCAGCATTGGCGCGTTTATTGAGTTCCCCATCCGCAGCAGCCTTGATGATGAAGTCTGTCTGCGTAAGCAGATCCCCCATCACCTTGATCATATTATTGAGGTTCTTCTTGATGGTGTCGAATTCCCCCGGCCAAGTCTCCGACACCGGTTCGGAGATTTCTCCGCGACAGATACCATCCATGATCTGTTGGAGTGGGCGAAGGGGAGCAACAATAATTCTGGCAATGAACAATGAGAGGAATGTCCCAACCAAAAGGATAACTCCGCTTATACCAGCAGCCAGGTTAGCATTCCAACGAGCAGTAGCACTGACCTCTTTGGACGTATTATCCATGTCCGTAGAAGTTTCCTTGGTAATGCTATCGATAATGGGTTCGATAAGGTGGGCGGCCTCCCGCATCTTGGTCGTAATCTCAGCAATTTCTTTGTCCTTGGTCACTAGAGCCGTAAAGGCTGATTGATATTGCTTGGCAGCCTCGATCAACACACCTTTGTCGCCCGAGGAAATAGCGGAGGTGGTAATTTCCTGTCGGATGCTATCTAGCTCCCTAGTAACCTTGGCGACATATTTTTCATCCTTACGCAGCAGATAGTCTTTCTCGTCCTTGCGAATATTGAGATACAGCCCGGACAGTCTGGGGACATAGTTGGCTTTGAGAGTGTCCTCAATGTCGTGGGCAATATCGCGAAAACTATCAGTGGTCACCATGATCTTGTCCTGAATTTGTTTTACAGAGTCCTTGAAATTAATCAGATATTGATTTACCTTGGCGCCAAGCTCCTTTTTTAGTTCATCAGGCAGGGTGGATTCGGTAACGTGACCGACAAATTGCTTAGTTTGTTTCTCTAAGAGTTCAGCGTACTTTGTGTCTTTTCTTAGTTGATAATCCTTTTCCGCCCGTCGCATTTCAAGTAGATCAACATAGATTTCATTCGTATCGTAGTGATTGATTAGTTGTTCTATGTTGTGGGCACTTTCACGGAATTTTCCCTGAAGGCCGGAATTGTGATTGAGTCCATTTTCCGTCTCGTACTTTGCCAGTTCAAGAAAGGCAGTTAGATAGCTATCTGCATATCTCATGATCTCGCCATCAATGCGAGCGCTGTCGAGATCATGGTAATCCTGGGCTACCTTAAGCATCGTCCTAGCGTTTTTCAGGAGAGACCCGATATTCTCTTTGACCAGGTCGACATGCTGTTGATCCTTGTGCAGCAGAAAGTCCTTCTCCGCACGTCGTGCCTGCAACATTAGAATATGTAAATACGCCGCACTAGACTTTTCCACCTCGACTCGGTCTAGAATTTCTTCCTGAAAGGTGGTCAGAGATTTTATCAGCGTCGTATGGTACTGCCCAACCACTCCCAGAAATAAAATACCCACCAACCCAAACCCAACACTAATCTTAGTACTGGTTTTTAGGTCACGAAAACTGTTAGCAAAATTCATCAGCATTATCCTCTACGATTACAGGTTGTGGTCTAGTGTCTGATCGGAAACTGTCCTGATTTTGCAACCCATAGAGTTGCAAAACATGAAAATAGGATTTTCGGTTAGACACTAGGTAGCAATTTTTATTAATTAACCCAGGTTGCTAGCTATGCGGTGAGAAACAAAAAAGCCCCCCGAGATAGGGGAGAAAAGCGCGCTAGATAGCAACCTAGATCAATTACCACATCACCATTCGAGATTGTTAAAACTCCTCGAAATCTTCTTGATGAGTCACTGATTTTGGTATTCCTACGACTCTAGCCGTAGACCCACCAATTCGGGCCACTGGTTGAACTCGGCTAGGTGCTTTAGGGACAGCAGTTATTCGATGGGTTGGTGTAGAGCGTGCTGTACGCTCGGTAGAGACTTGGAAAAAGGCGACCAAATCCTGAAGCTGATGGACCTGAGCCCCCAATTCCTCGGCGGTCGCAGCTAATTCTTCGGAAGAACTGGCGTTGTGTTGAGTAAGTTGGGAGAGTTGATTCATAGCGGTATTGATCTGAGAGACACCACCGGATTGCTCTTTGGAGGCGGCGGCAATCTCTTGGACCAGATCCGAGGTCGTAGTAATTGTGGGCACGATCGCATTTAGTAGATTGCCGGCTTTTTCGGCGAGTTGCACACTACTGGTGGCCAATTCACCGATCTCCTGAGCCGCAATCTGGCTACGTTCAGCCAGTTTGCGCACCTCTGCGGCGACTACGGCAAAACCTTTGCCGTGTTCCCCAGCGCGTGCCGCCTCAATAGCGGCGTTTAGGGCAAGCAAATTTGTCTGATAGGCAATGTCATCAATGATGCCAATCTTGCTGGCGATCTGCTTCATCGCCAATACAGTTGCGCTCACCGCCGTCCCTCCTTCATTAGCTTCGGCAGCGGCTTGGGTTGCTCGTGAATTGGTAACCTTGGCGTTGTCGGCATTTTGAGAGATCGAGGCAGTCATCTGCTCAATTGCAGCGCTCGTCTCTTCAACGCTGGCAGCTTGTTCACTAGTGGCTTGGCTCAGAGATTGGGCAGTGGCCTCGACCTGAGTCGCCGCGTTGGCTAATTCGCTCCCGGTGTGATGAACCTCCTCAATGGTATGAGCAAGTTGGGCCACCGTGTTGTTTACTGAGTCACGTAACTGAGCCAGCATTCCTTTGCACTGAACGTTGGCACGACTGGTCAAATCACCTTTCTCCACAACAGCCATAATGCGCATCACCTCGGTTACAGGACCAACGACTGCGTCCAAAGTGGCGTTGAACCCTTCAACAATGCGCCGATAATCACCGTAATGACGAGTTGCATTCGCGCGCACCGCCAATTGTCCTTCGGCTCCCGCTTGGGTCAAGGTGTGAGTATCTTCGATAAGGGCATTGACTGCGGTAATAGCGGTATTGAGATTGGCTTTGATAACGCTAAAGTCGCCATTGTACTGCACGGTAATCAGTGGCGGGAGGTCACCGGAAGCAATACGCGCAATATGCTCTGCTGCCATATTGAATGGACCGATAACTGCATCCAGGGTGGAATTCACCCCTTCCACAATACGCTGATAGGCCCCCTGGTGACGGGTGGCATCCGCGCGGGTAGCAAGCTGACCAGCAATCGCCTTTTCAGCAAGCCTCGTTGCATCGTCGATAAGAATACGCAGAGAGGCGTTAGCGGTATTGAGACTTTCCCGGATGCGGTCAAATTCCCCAGGCCAAGTTTCCTGTACCGATTCAGGAATATCTCCGCGTGCGGTACGCTCGATCAACGCCACAACTTTATTCAGAGGACGAGTAACACTAAGCCCGATCCAAAGCGCCAAACCCAGGGCCAATACCAGAGAAACTCCAGCCAATAACAATATCAAAGTGATCCCGCGCTGCTGCATCTCATCCGCCTGAGTACCGGCCTGTTCCACTAGGCTACTCTGGTAGGCAATAATGGCATCGATATTCTTATCGTAGCTAACATAGGCGGGCATAACCTCACGGAGCATCCATTGCACACCCTCATCCCAACGCCCACCACGAATTATTTCTAACAGCCGTTCCAAGGAGGCTAAAAACACCCTCTGATCCTCATGAATGGCGCGTAGGACCTCCTTTCCCCGGTCAGAATGAATTGACCGCTCCAATCCGTCCAACTGTTCTCCAATTACGCGCCGCAATTCTACAATGGCCTCAATCTCCTTTTTGGCCTTTTCTGGGTCCTTGAGGAGCAAGGCAGTGAACGCGCGACGAACAACAGATTCAACCTGGTTCATGTATTCCTGAACCTGTCCCACTTTTGGATAATAGTCGTGAACTATCCCAGTGACCGCATCTTCTACTCGATCGAGCCCCTGAATCCCGATCCCCGCGACTCCGGCCATAAGCAGGAGCACCAGACCAAAACCACCCCACAACCGCATAGCCATTTTCATACGCTGAAACATTGGTAACCTCTATCTTTAACGTGTTTTAAGTCTTATCTTGAATATCTAGATCTCAATTAATGCCCAGGCCAATTTTCTCACAAAAACCTTCCTTATGATAATTCTACCCCGGCTCATCAAACAATTATAAAGAGCAGGAAAATACCTACCATAAAACACAACAACTCGTTAGTTACTAATTTGTAACAAGGAATCTTTAACAATATTACTACATAAGGAAATACCCAGACGTATCACCAGACATAAAAATATCAACGCCAAAATTGCCCGGAACTACGAAAGTTATTTGCTAATTTTATTAAAAACATAAGTTAAGCGTGGCTTTTTCCAATGCCACAGGAAGAGGATGATATTGTTGTAGCATGACATTATCCATTGCTTACTAGTATGCTACCCAATTAACCGAAACAATTATTGAGGATATCTTTTCAATAGCCAGTTGGGAGAGAGTTTATGCCATTTACGCCACTACACATGGGTCCTGGGTTAATGATTAAGGCATTGACCGGAGATCGATTTAGTATCCTCAGCTTTGGCGTTGCGCAAGTTGCCATGGATATTGAACCATTGATTGGTATGGTGCGTGGGTCTTTCCGACTGCATGGTCCAACACATACCTATCTTGCTGCTCTAATCATTGCTGGTTTGGTCGCTCTAGTTTCTCAGAACATCTGCCGACCTATTCTGCGTCGCTGGAATCATGAGTTGTCGTTTTGTCACCTAGATTGGCTCATCACTCACGAACCGTTTTCACAAGGCGCAGTCATCATGGGAACATTCATTGGAGCATTTTCCCATGTGGCACTCGACAGCATTATGCACATCGATATTACGCCGCTGGCGCCTTGGTCAAACAACAACGGGTTGTTAGGTATAATCTCTGGCGAAGCATTACACCAATGGTGCATTGGCGCAGGTCTATTCGGTATTTTTTGGTGGGTAGCTATTCACTGGCACAAACGGCAGGACTAGTCCGACATTCTTAGGGTCAGTTCTTACATCTATGCCCTGTTGTTTTAATTCGAAGTGGGTAGATATTTCGAGGTAAGTTACGCTATCGCGGAGCCCAGCTGCAAAATAAACGGAAGGAAGGAAGGAAGGAAAGCGCATGGATAAGAAATATAAATCCTGACCCCAAAACTCCTGATTATCATCGCATTACTTCGACACTCTCTGCCGGAACGACAAACCGATAGTAACGGGGTTATTGATTAACCCAAGTGGAGCCGTTTCCCCCCCCCCCCCTCTCTCAACGTCAAGGGGGAAATTATACTAAAGTCGCTACTTAACCCAAGTTGCCGCCTACGGTCTCAAGCCATAATTCTTCCCAGGCAAGTAGTTTTCTGGTCGCCCTCCCCCCAACCCCCTCCCGTTGGGAGGGGGAGTGAAGATATTCAGCTCTAGTGGCCAATATCAATGACTGGCGTTGTTTTCTCCCCCCTCCCAACGGGAGGAGGTTGGGGGGAGGGCAACCAAAGAATTACTCAATGTAGGTTGCTAACTTGGGTTACTTACACCTCTGGTTCATACATCCCGAGGGGGAGAGAAGGGAAAAACCTAATAGGTGGCAAAATCTGGATTACTTAAGAATTCACGGATGCCACCATGCTCAACGCCCCCCCTGATGTGCGAATCTGTCTCGGCGTCTACGCGATTATCACTTGACACCGCGAATTTTTCCGACCCTTTGTACATCTCCGGTGCGCCGGAACCCAATAATTCCATGCGTGGGTGATTAGTTAAGATGTCTCCCCTCTGTCATTCTGTACCGAATCAACATTATTTGCTGCGGACAAATCATCCACCATGTCTGGATTTCGATCCAACATAATCCCCCTTGAGGTCAGTACCATACCTATAGTGCGCCATATAATTCGCAAGTCCCCAAGTAAGGAAAGTGTTCGCAGATATTCGCAGTCAAGCTCGAAACGGCGCGACCAAAGTACCGTATTACGTCCTGCAATCTGAGCAAGCCCCGTGACGCCAGGCCGAACCGCAAATCGTTCACGCTGCACATCGGTAAGTTGCGGCAACCGCTCCGGTAGCAATGGCCGCGGCCCCACCAACGACATTTGCCCACTGAGGATATTGAAGAGTTGTGGAATTTCATCAAGGCTGTAACGGCGCAATACTTTTCCTACGCGGGTGATTCGTTCCCTAGTGGGTCGGCCACGCTCATCAAGAAAGCGATCCGCATCCACAATCATCGTCCGAAACTTCCAAATTAGAAATTGCTGAGCAAAGCGACCAATCCGGGCCTGACGGAAGAAGATTGGTCCCCCATCATCTATTTTTATCGCTATCGCCAAGATAATGAAAAGGGGACTAATAACAATAACACCGCAGGCTGCAAGCACCCAATCAAGGCTGTGTTTCACTATCAACAACGCTGTTGGAATACGTGGAATCCCGCCAGAAGTTTTATCGATATTCATATGTTTATGCAATCATTTCTACAGTAGATGAGGATCGTTCCGACTCCTCGTAAGCTTCACACCGGGAGTATATCAAGAGGTATTCATCTATAAAAGGTATCTATATGGTATCGGTAGATGGTTCTCTATAGTTAATCATAACCGGTTGATAACCTCCAACATGCAGATGCGGATACCCATCGGATAGACGTATCACCAGGGACGCTATCAACGGTGCAGCGTAGCACTCATTCCTGTCGATCGGTGAGTGAATCCAGACCGACACGCTAGCCAAGTATGGTCGATACGGTATCACTCATGTGTTGAGTATTCAACAGGTTAAATCAGGAAAGGAAATTGGTGGTAATGGCGGAGAGAGCACTTCTATGCAGGAATCAGACAACGTCCAATCTCATCCTCGACCAACACAATCCTCCGTTCCGATTCCTTGGCCGCTCTTTCTGCTAGGCACCATATACCCGTTAAGTCGTCATTCCGGTAGGCATTGCCAAAATCCAGGATACAGAGACATGAGTCAGTAGACTATCTATGGCTTTTGAATTCCGATAACCCCTACCGAAATGACGGTTGAGTTAGACGATAAGTAGCAAGTCGAGTTAACTAACCCAAGTTGCTACTTAGCGCGCTTTTCTCCCCTCTCCCTCCGAGAGGAGGTTGAGGGAGGACGATCAAAAAACTACTTGTCTGGAAAGAATTATGGCTTGAGACCGTAGGTGGCAACTTGGATTAACTATTTTACTCATACGATCCATGATGGACCCCAATCAGGAATCTACATTGGATTGGCATAATCAGCAATTACCTCTACGCGGAGAATATCTTCTAACGCCTGCACGCGGGTAATTCGCACCCGCAACCACTGACCGGGTTGTAGGTTGGAATGGGTCGCGGTGGAAAGTACCGTTTCCAACATAAACTCCGGGAGGGTGATTTGGATCCGATGTCCGAAGATCGCCACTACTAGGGCAATAACCTCTAAACCACGTCGCTGTTCAAGCACACGCAATAACCAATAGCGACGCCGATTTTGCTCCAGGAGGGAGGCCTGACTCACCGGACGTTCAATAGTGGTAAGTAGGGCATTAAGGTCCGCAACACTATAAGGAGGCGATTTCCCCCGCAGAAAGGCGATAAACTGGCGTTGATTAACCAGATCAGCGTAACGACGCAGGGGCGAAGAGGCCGTTACGTAAGCATCTATCCCAAGACCGTGGTGAACCGCAGGCTCTACCCCGGTCTCAGCCCGAGAGAGTTGCATCCGCTGCCGATAGTTGAGCCACAAGTCGTGCGGGACGACCCCGTCAAACAAACGTTCGCGGGGCGCCGCCTGACTACGGTAGAGGCATGCTATCCCAGCCTCCTTCAACACCATAGCGGTGAGACGGTTGACCTGAATCATCATCTCGCTCACCAGGACTTGAGCACCCGTTTCTCGATCCTCGCGTTCAATACGGGCCTCACCGCCCTCCCCTACCATCACCGTAACCTCGGGAAAGGCAAGAAATAACGCCCCTTGCGCGCGACGCGCGGCGCGCCACGCCCGCGCGATGGTCAGCAAAGTATGCCAGGGGGAGCTATTGTCGGACGCCAAAGCCGCGTCTACCTCCTTGTAGGTGACGTGCTGGGTAACACGCACTACAGTCAGGGCAAAACGCTGTGCGCAGACTGTGCCGGCCTCATCCACAGTGAGAAGTAGGCTAACCGCCGGACGTAGAACACCTTCCTCCAAGCTACACAAACCCTCAGAAATCACGGTCGGCAGCATGGGGATGAGTAGGTCAGGGAGATAAATAGAAGTCCCCCGTAGACGAGCCTCGCTATCCAGGATCGAATCCTGGGGGATCACGGTCGCAACGTCGGTAATATGGATCCCAACCTCGAATCCCCCGTGGATTGCCGTCAGGCTCAAACCATCGTCCACATCACGGGTAGTCGCGCTGTCTACAGTGTAAATCGTCCGTTCGGTAAGGTCCTCACGCGGTAGATCCTGCCAGGACCAGCGTGACACTTGCGCCAACAACGAAGCCGCAGACAATACCTCTGGGGGATGCTCGCACCGCGTATCCAAGCGCAACAGCATCAAATTCTCGTCAAGCGCCCAGGTCCCGAGACGCACCAAGAGTTGAAAAGGCGCCCCCTCTTCATTCAAGCCAGCGGCACGCAAGATCTCCATCAGTCGCTCACGGGTACGCGCCTCCTCACCGTTTAAGGCTACGTCCTTGAGCATTTCGATGATTTCTGGCCCCTCTGGTGGTGCCGATACCAGTTGACCGTCCCACACCGCCCGCAACCACTCGCTCACTCGTCGGGTACGGATCGCCTTCTCCTCCTCGCGGGTGCGTTGGGTCAGGATCGCCGCTACCGTCGTAGCGTCCGTGGGGCGAAACCCTTCACCACGGGCGCGAAAATAGACCCGATCCCGATATAAGGCACCCAATACAGCGGCAACTTGGTCGTCGCCCGCCTCGTTAAGGGCCAACTCGGCCAATTCAGTCGCGGCAAAGTCACCCGCTTCATCCTTGAGTACTTCCCACAATCCCGACATATCGACCGTTGCCATTAGGGCCTGACGGCACGTAGCGCGGGACTGAAGCGCCCGCGTCAGCGCCTCCCGGGCTTGATCGATGTCCAGACGGAGGGCATGAACGTGAACCACCTGCTTGGAAGAAACGCTGACTTCCCGCCCCGACTCAGTAAGCAGCCGTAGTTTTCCCTTACGTTCTTCCAGACATACTGCGGCCACGATTTGGCTGTCCTCCAGTAGGTCCACAACCTGTCCTGAAGGGGGAGAATGGATCAAGGGATCAGTGCTCCTAAAAAATTAATTGTGACCCAAGGTAATCCAGGGACATGGTCTGCCGAGGCTTGACACGACCCACGTACCACTCTGGTACCTTCGGGGCGCCTATTTTAGGGCGAAGGTCGTAGAAAAAAGTGGACGGTGGAAAAAACGAGGAGCCCCAATAGAGAGTAGTGTCTCACACCGTGTGGTTTTCTCTCGTTGGACTGCTACAATGGCCCGCCGCGAAGCGGGGTGGCGTATCAATAGAACGTCGCTTGAAGCTGAATCAAGTAGATCTTTCCTTTATCGGGGGGAATTATGAAGAACATCGTCGTCGCAGGAGCCAGCTTTGCAGGGCTGTCGACTATTCAAGCCCTACGCAAGAATGGTTGTAGCGTACCCATTACCCTGGTGGCGCCACAGCCAGCGATGCTCTACTACCCATCTCTCATCTGGGTACCGACCGGGCTACGCAACGAATCTGACATTACCATACCTCTCACTAATTTCTTCCGCCGTTACAACGTGAACTACGTACAGGGGAGCGTTACTGGGCTGGACGCCGGGGTACAACGGTTGCGTACTACGGCGGGTGAGATGGAATACGAGCGATTGGTCATAGCCACCGGAGGCCATTACGTAAAGAAATTGCCGGGGATCGAACACGCATTTATTCCTTGCGAGGGTTACCGCCCAGTGGCGGCCATGAAGGAGCGATTGGACAGTTTGGAGGAAGGTACCTTGACCTTCGGGTTTGCGGGTAATCCCAACGAACCCGCGGCCATGCGGGGGGGACCATTATTCGAATTTCTGTTCGGGATCGATACCCTACTGCGCCGCCAAAAACGTCGTGACCGCTTCGACTTGGTGTTCTTCACCCCCGCCGCTGAGCCTGGTAAACGCCTAGGCGCGCGCGCCATGGGCGGTCTGATGCGGGAGATGGAACGGCGCGGGATCCGTGGTCACGTTGGTCACAAACTCAAAGGATTTGCCGCCAACCGAGTAATCACCGAGGGGGGCGATCTCCCAAGTGACCTCATCGTCTTCATTCCCGGAATGGTCGGACCAAACTGGGCCGCCCAAAGTGGTCTACCCCTTTCAACGGGCGGTTTCGTCTGCACCGATGGCCACTGTCGGGTACCCGGTTTCGAGGGTAGCGTCTACGTAGCAGGAGATGCCGGCAGTTTTCCCGGACCAGATTGGATGCCCAAGCAGGCCCATCTAGCCGACCTTCAGGCCCACACCCTGGCGCGCAATCTCATCGGCGACCTCGCTGGTAAACGCACCGAACACACCTTCCGCGCAGAGCTTATCTGCGTCGTGGATACCCTGGACAACGGTATTTTGGTATTCCGCAATGCGGCCTACAGCGGTGTATTCAAAAGTTATGCCCTGCATTGGTCAAAACGTCTATTCGAGTGGATGTACCTCAATCAATATCGTCCCAGCAGCTAATCCAAGTTGCCACTTAACCAATGGCTAGACCGTCACTCCGGCATTCTCTGCCGGAAGGATGGGTGGATGGCGATGATTAATACTCCCAGATTAGAACTGGCATAGGGAGTATTCAGACGTAGCTAAAACTGAACAGCCGTTGGGAGTGGATGTTACTGATTGCTGGTCGATGACAATATTATCAATCAGCGAATGATTGAGCAGATTCTAAAGGATGTTGATCTTGTCGTAGATATTGATAGCAAGAAAT
Organism: Gammaproteobacteria bacterium; assembly: GCA_963575655.1. Classification (NCBI taxonomy): domain Bacteria; kingdom Pseudomonadati; phylum Pseudomonadota; class Gammaproteobacteria; species Gammaproteobacteria bacterium. The sequence continues at coordinate 25,336 of CAUYTY010000133.1, forward strand.
ATCTCGGCAATGCAACAACTATGCGATGCGGCGTTGGCGACAGAACAATGGCCACAGCTTCCCCTTGAAGAAGGATTGATGGCGCTTGTTCTCTTCGGGGACGCACTGAACGATATCATGGCGACCATCGAGGTAATAAAAGAACAAACTGCAGAAAAAGTTGCTCCCGAATTAGCTGCTAACACTGAATTCCCGCCATTAGATATGAAACGGATCGTTCCTTTGGTGGATGGGTTATTCCAACAAATCAGACGCAATGCCTATGATACCCAGGAATTCCTAGACACCCTTAGACCCCATCGAACCTATACACCAGCAGATGTATAGGGGGAATTGAAGCGCCTGGAAGAATTGGTGGGTAGTATTAATTTCAAGGAGGCCCAGCGGTCACTCGTGATCGTTGCCGAAAAACTTGCAATTGAATTAGAGTAATCGTTGCAACGTAATCATTCATGACAACAACTCCTTGACAATAACCCAAGTTGCCACCTACTTGCCCCCTCCCCAGCCCTCCCCGTAAACGGGGAGGGAGTAGGCCGCAGACCTCCCCCCGTTTACGGGGAGATTGAGGGGGGACGATTGGATGCGATCCCGAGTTTCGAATAGGTGGCAACTTGGGTTAACAATATGACTCGGGCAAGTATATTTCCAATTGTACTTATTGAAGTAATTTCGTCAAGCAAGATGCCGCAACATCTACTTGCCGCGCTTGGCTCTTGTTACCACTGCCGTCATCTTCGTATAAAGCTCAAACAGTTTCTTCAGCCACTCGGTGTCGTTTTTAAATCAGCAGCCAATGTAGATGCGCTCCGGCACTTCATCGTTGCGCTCGTGGACGCGACGCAGGTTATCCGTATTGCGGCGTCCCCTTTAATACGAGAGAAAGGTCTCCTCCGCCCCTGTATTCTGAGTGGAATCGAAAAGTTCGACGGTATCAAGACAGAGGATATAGGTTCCACCATTGGCATTCTTGAAATGACAGGCGAGGGTGCGGCAGAGTCTGCCAGAGGCCAAAGAAATATAAGGTTCGGTAATATAGCGGGAGAAACCACCGTACATCAATCCATAGAAATATTCTTTTAGCGAGTGATCCGCCCCACAGGGGGCGGGTTGAAATAGGCGTGAGCGTTGCTGGGGAGGGGCCGTAGGGGTTTCGATAGTGGCACTGATCTGTTTTCCCTGACGATCAAGGATGAAGGCGCATTCCAACGCCGTATGTTTCTCCATCAATTTAGGAAGGGCATGACCAAAGGCATCCAGGGTCACATCTCGTAATTCCCCGGTAGCCTCAGCAAGTAATAGGTCGAGGCGTTCATTGTTCTTGCGTTGATTGTCCATCCGAATAGCGGCGTTTTGGCGTTGGCGAGCCTGGGCCTGAATCAATTTTTGTTCGAGATCAATTCGATTCAATGCGCAGGCCGGGCCGGGCCGACCAAAATAGTAACCCTGCATCAGATCCGCTCCCAGATCTGCCGAAATCGCCACTTCCGCTTCGGTCTCTACTCCCTCAGCCAATACCAACGCACCCACGCGCCGGGCTAAACCAACCATAGATTTGAAGACTTCCTGTTGATAATAGCTTTGCTCCAGATGCTGAATTAGCGAACGATCCAATTTAAGGATGTGAGGCTGAAGCATGGCTATTCTGGGTAGATTAGAATAACCAGTCCCCAAGTCGTCGATGGCGATGAGAAAACCGTAATCGCGATAGGTACTAACAAAACGGCGTAGTGCCTCAATGTCTTGAACCCTGGATTCATTGATCTCAATGACGATGTCCTTGGGCTGCAATCCTGCGTCTTCTACCGTTTTAATCAACGTACCCGACCCCCCTACCCCCTGATCGAGTACCGAGGATTCAAAATTGATAAAAAGTAGCGGTGGGTCAGATAGGTAAGGCAGATCGCGATAACGCTCCACGGCGCGTTTACGACAGAAACGGTCTAGCTCCAGGGTCAAACCCTCTTGCTTGGCCATGGCAAATAAGTGAATGGGCGGTAATGGGGAGCGCAGTGCATTTCCCGGATCACGGACCAGGGCCTCAACACCGACGATAGTGCCACGTTTCAATGAAACTATGGGCTGAAAGTGGGAGTCGAGAGCTGATTCCTGCAATAGCGTGTACAGGGTGGGTATTCTTTGCATAGGTATGGCCTCCTTTTTATAAAGACTTACACTAGGCAAATGTTGGGATAATACGAAATAATTATTCTGGATGAGATCTGCATATTTACAGTTCGATGACCTGACCTTGAGTAGCCACACCAAAAAATTCGCGATCCATTAGGGCACGATAGAAATCAACTCCATCCCCGTAGTGAATAAGCGTCATCCGTTGACGTAGCGTCTTGGGATAGCCCTCGATCAATTCATGAAGAGTAGTGTGGACCGGATTTTGGGCCTGCAAACAACAATCATGGATGATCGGTCCACTCGGAAAAAATGTCTCCAGATTAGGTATCAGGTTGGTATCAGAGGTAAATAATAGCTGCTCATTAAGCACTAACCCATAACTCGGTTTACCGATGGTGTGGGGGGTGGAAAAACTGCGAAAGTGACAACCTCCCACCGTGAAGGTATGGTTCTTGATAATCTGAACCTCGAAGAAATCTTCCAGTCGATTGGACCCGCAACTGGTTTGCCCCATGGAACCCGTTAGGCATTGCTCCCAGATTATGGAATAGAGGTCTGCCTCCAAATATAGAGTGGGGCGACGTTGGTAGATATAGCGCGCCTCAAAACCCAGACGCTCCAAGCCATGGATGTGATCGCCATGGGTATGGGTAATGAAGACTGCATCCACTTCCTGTAGAGTCATTCCAATATCAGCTAGGGCATATTTGATGGTAAAACCGCAATCGATAAGAATATTACACTCCGGAGTACGTACTAGGGCATTGCTATTCCAATAGTGCAACGACTCGGCACTACCCGTTCCAAGCAATACTAGATTAGCATCCGCCATTTTTACCTCAGGACCAAGATTCTATATGAAGTTAACCAGGCAATAATGCCCACAACAGAAACCTCACCCCTTGCTTCCTCGATCTTTAATCAGCGAGGGAAACAAGGGGTGAGGTTTCTTTTAATGTAACCCAAGTTGCTACCTTGCGCGCTTTTCTCCCCTCTCCCGGAGGGAGAGGGGCTTTTCGTTTCTCACTGTATAGGTAGCAACTTGGACTAATGTAATACCAGTTATTCGCTAGTAAACAAGCTGTGCGAGAAATATCCACAGGACACATTGCTAACCGACGGTCTAAGCTACTGCCAATTGACTGGATTGATCGTCGGATGGGGTAGGAACCTGGTACAAATAAAAATACTGCTGTGATACCGCATCATGAATGGCCCCTAGATCGGTTTGGATCTGATCTAGATATTCATGCAATACCATCGGTTCCAAGTCATCTAAGTGGGTTGCCGCGAGCTGCTGACTCGTTCGCTGAGCAACTTTCATGGGTTCAGTATTATTAGGCAGCTCGACAAGACAATTTCCGATCTCGCTTAGGCAATAACTGACCGTGCGCGGAAAATCGCCATTGTTGAGTAGGAAATTAACAACATCACGACCACGCACATGCACACCAACATGGCGCCGGTACATCTGATAGGCGGACAAGGCGGTAAGGGTAGCCATCCACAAACGTTCTTGGGTGGAGACGGCAATAGTTTCATCGGTGGGCAAGAGAACCGCTGAATTGACATCTACGATGCGGGTTGTCATGTCTGCCCGTTCAATATTGCGTCCCAACCGTAGAAATTGGTAGGCAATGTCGTGACTCATTGAACCCATAATCAAACCAACAATGGTCTGCCGCCGCTCAATTACCTGGGTCAACACTTCATAGCGCTGGCTGCGCCCTCGGATAATAGTCTTGGCGTGACGTTGGATATATAAGTAGAGGCTGTTGATCTGCTCCCAGAATTCCGTCGGCAGCACCTCGCGAAAGGTGCGACTATTCTCGCGTGCGTAGCGAATACAGGACAGGATCGAACCGGGGTTCGCCTCATCCTGGGCCAAAAAACGCACCACACTATCCTCGTTCGCCTTGGGATGATTCTCCAGAAACAAATTATCGAGGCCCGAAATTTTGATCAGTACATCCCAACCGAATTTTGCCCCGACGGGTAGGTCGAGCAATACCTGAGTAGTACTGTTGATAAGGCGCGCCGTATTATCGGCCCGCTCCAGATAACGGGTCATCCAATAAAGATTTTCTGCCACTCGGGATAACATTAGCCACCCTCCGTATTAACAATCCAGGTATCCTTGCTTCCGCCACCCTGCGACGAATTTACCACCAGAGAACCTTCACGCATCGCAACACGGGTGAGACCACCCGTAGTGACATACACCTGTTCGGACTGCAACACAAAGGGACGCAGATCGAGGTGGCGCGGTGCCAAATTATGTTCAATCAGCGTTGGCGCCGTCGATAGAGAAATAGTCGGTTGTGCCATGTAGTTACGAGGATTGGCGCGAATCAATCCCGAGAATTTGTTTCGTTCCTCCTGGGTCGCACGCGGTCCAATGATCATGCCGTAGCCTCCCGATTCATTGGCCGGTTTGACCACCAATTGGTCAAGTTTAGACAATACGTATTCGCGTTGGTCGTCGTACATACACAAGTAGCTCGGCACATTGGGCAGAATCGCCTCTTCCTTCAGATAATAACGAATAATCTGCGGTACAAAGGCATAGACGACCTTATCATCAGCCACCCCCGCACCAGGGGAATTGGCAATCCCCACAGTCCCTTTACGCCACGCCCGCATCAGGCCAGGAACCCCCAACGTTGAATCAGGGCGAAACACCTCGGGGTCAAGAAAGTCGTCATCGATGCGCCGATAGATAACATCCACGCGCTTCAAACCGGCGATGGTCTTCATATAGACGCAGTCGTCTTTGACCACTAGGTCGGAACCCTCGACGAGAAACGCGCCCATCTGCTGGGCCAAATAGCAGTGCTCAAAATAGGCCGAGTTAAAGATACCCGGCGTTAAAACCACAATCACCGGCCGCTCACCAATTCGCGGTGAGAGCGCCGCTAAGGTATCGTGCAACTGAATTGGATAATTGTCGACGGGCAGAATATGAATAGATTGGAAGATCTCTGGAAATAACCGCTTCATGAGTTGGCGGTTTTCCAGCATATACGACACCCCGGATGGGACCCGTAGATTATCTTCCAATACATAGACGGTGCCATCCTTATCACGCACCAAGTCAGTGCCGCACACGTGGGCCCAAACACCAAATCGGGGAGTAATCCCGCAACACTGCGCGCGGAAATTTGCCGACCCCGCTAATACTTCCTTGGGGAATACGCCATCGCTAATAATGTGTTGTTCGTTATACAGGTCATTGATGAACAAATTGAGTGCGGTCAGCCGTTGCTTGAGTCCGGCCTCAATTCGCAACCATTCCCTGCGGTCGATGATGCGCGGAATGATATCGAAGGGCCAAGCCCGATCGATATTACCGGCCTCGCTATACACCGTGAAGGTAATGCCCATGGCAATGATCGCAGCCTCGACTGCTTGGCGGCGCGCATCAAGGGTTGCCATATCGATCTCGGCAAGAAAATCGAACAACGGCCGGGTCGCGGGACGTGGTTGGCCATCGCTTCCGATCAGCTCGTCGTAGGCCTCGTTGAGACGGTAATTGTTGATTAGTGTGTTCATGATTATGCGCGATGCATATTTCGTGCCAGCAACTCGTTTTTTGGGCCATGACGCTCGCTTAACCAAAGTTGCCAGCGAGTACGCCGTCTCTCCTCTCCTTCCAGGAAAGGGGGATCTTTCGTTCTCCTCGTAGGAACGTGGAAACGATATCCAGGAACCGGTAGCGTAGGTTAGGGGGTGACCTACCTGCGCAATGCGGTAGGCAGGTGAGGTTGGATAGTTTGGAGTATTGCCCTGAATACCTTGGGATTACCACCCACGATATTGCCGGTTGCCAGAAAATTCTCCCCCCCAGCAAAGTCACCCACCAAGCCGCCGGCCTCTAGGATGAGAAGGGCGCCGGCCGCCATATCCCACTCGCTGAGGCCCATCTCCCAGAACCCATCCAAGCGCCCAGCGGCTACGTAGGAAAGGTCCAACGCCGCCGAACCGGGCCGGCGGATGTCGGCTACCTGCCCGAACAATGCCCGGAAGCAATTCAGATAATCGTCCAGATAGTGTTGGAGACGAAACGGGAACCCCGTACCCAGTAGTGCCCCCTCCAATCCCCGCGCTGAGGAGACACGTATGCGGCGGTCATTGAGCCGTGCGCCCTCACCACGGCTGGCGGTAAACAGCTCCTGACGTAGGGGGTCGTAAACCACGCCATGATCCAACCGTCCCCGGTGGCGTAGGGCGATAGAGACCGAGAACTGGGGAAAACCATGAAGGAAGTTGGTTGTTCCATCTAGGGGGTCAATGACCCAAACAGAGTCATCATTGCCCGATGAACCGCTTTCCTCGCCGAGAATGGCGTGGTCGGGATAGGCGCGGCGGATGATACGGATGATCTCCTGCTCGGCGCGGCGGTCAACGTCGGTTACAAAGTCGTTGGTGCCTTTGGTATCTATCTGAAGGGTGCTGACCTGTTCCAGGGAACGAACGATAACACTGCCAGCGGCGCGTGCCGCCCGTACCGCGATGTTGACGATGGGATGCATGTAAAAGAGATCAGCCAGAGTTAGGGAAATATCCAGTTACACTAACACGTTCGTGTCGTTTACTGCGATTGCGGCACGTCCTGTGCAGGGGGCTGTTTCCCTAGGAGTAGTCGCCCCCCAACCACCTCCAGATGTGCGCGACTTTGGAGCATGTCGATCACCGTCTGCCCCACTAACGCACGGCGCCAGCCGTGGAGTAGCGGTAGGTCCGACTCTCCACGGACCAGGGCCTCCAGGTCACGACGACTGGCCAAGGTCGCTAGACCCACGCCATGAGCGACAGACTGGAGTCGTACCACCGCAAGTAGACAATCCACCAAGGCCTCCTGCTCTGAGGTAAGCATTTGACGTGGAGCAAAGGTCGCGGACGGAGAAGTTGGTTGTTCAACAACCGCACGTAGTAGCGCGATTAGGTCATGGCCATAGCGACGAATCATATTGGCATCCAAGCCACGGATACGCCCTAAATTCTCTAAATTCTGAGGGGAATGACGGACAAGCTCCAGCAAGACCTCGTCAGGAATTATCCAACGTCGTGGTCGGTCCTCGAGTCGGGCCTGTTGCTCGCGCCAAGTTGCTAGGCGTTGTAAAAGAATCAGCGGACGGCCTTGGAGGTTTTGAACACCACGAACACGTTTCCAGGCATCGATTGGTGGTGTGCCATAGCTTGATGGGTCTGCCAGGACCGCAAAATCTTCGTTTAACCAATCGAGCCGTTCGTCTTGTTTCAAACGTCGCCGCATGTGCTGATAGAGCGATGCCAGATAACGCACATCATCTGCGGCATAGCGCAATTGCCCCGGATTGAGGGGACGCACAGCCCAATCGGTACGGGTATGGGCCTTGTCAAGATTAATACCGCACTCCGCCTCAACCAACGCACCATAACCAATCTGGTCACCGTGCCCCAGCAAAGTAGCCGCGAGTTGGGTATCAAAGAGCGGGGCAGTGATTAGGCCACAGTGCTCATAAAAGATCTCCAGATCCTGACGCCCCGAGTGAAAAACTTTGGTAATCGCCGAATTCTGCAATATCTTCCAAAAGGCACTCAGATCTGGCAAGGCAAGAGGGTCGACAATAGCCAATACCGTGGTTGTTGCTACCTGGATTAAACATAGCCGCGGCAGATAGGTCTTCTCCCGCACAAATTCGGTATCCAGGGCGACAAAGGGACTCTGCCCCAATTCCGCGCAAAGTCGATTTAGCGCCTCTGGGGTGTCAATGTAATCCGCCATTCTTGGCAGATTGTCTTCACAGCGTTGTGGTGTTTGCATCAAATATCAACGAGTCCAGAACCACCAAATAATAAGAACGATGAGAGCAATCCCCACCGAGTTTATCAGAATCGTAACCATTGCCAGGTTTGCTCCTAAGGGAAAAAGCAACTTTCCATCTAAGCCGCAACAGTATAAGAATTAGAGAGTAACCACATCAGTGCCTCTTACCTATCATCAGCCCTCGCTTTCACGGATACCACCGTTTGTGCAATAGCGGGGATTCATTTGGGTCGTAGTCGGAGCTTCTTGGTTTGATACAACACCACTTCCAAAAATGCCCCAGCACAACCAGCAATAGCCAATTTCACCCAGTGCTGTTCAAACTCACTGCGAATGGCTATCAACACTCCGTAGATAATGATGCATACCACAATTGTGAAGATTGTTCCTCTGGGCCACACGTACTTTCTGAATTGTTTGTCATCAATGTCTCCGAGAAACATCGCCCTTTAGGGAAGGGTAGTTGACAGCAGTGGAGATCCCTTTTTCATGCCAACCGGCGCACCCATCGGAACGCACTCCCAGGGGGGAATGAATGCCTACAGACTCTACGCCCCCTCCGAGTTGCGAAACACAAAATCGAGGTTTTCGGCCAGGCACTAGATAACAATCTTGGTTAGGTACGGATGACTAACTTTTTCTGTCGCGGTGGACGGAAGCTACGCAGACGATTGGCATTAGTCACCACGGTAATTGACGAGGCCGCCATCGCGGCGCCCGCGATCATAGGATTAAGCAATATTCCGGTGAAGGGGTAAAGAATACCCGCAGCCACGGGAATGCCCAGGATGTTATAGAAAAAGGCCCCGAATAAGTTCTGACGAATATTATGGACGGTCGCGCGAGAGATATAGATAGCGTCTACCACGGCGTGCAGTGAACCGCTGAGGAGCGTGACATCGGCGCTTTCAATGGCGATATCGGTGCCCGAACCGACGGCGAACCCCAGGTCAGCACGGGCCAGGGCGGGAGCGTCGTTGATACCGTCGCCAACCATTGCCACGATCTCACCCTGGGCTTGGAGGTGTGCGACCTGTGCCGCCTTGTCGGCGGGTAGAACCTCAGCAAAAACTGTATCCACCCCCACCATCGCCGCGACGGCAGAGGCCGTTGCCTGCTGATCGCCGGTAAGCATAATCACCTTCAATCCAAGGACACGGAGACGTTCTACCGCCGCGCGCGCATCCCGTTTCACCGGGTCCGATACCGCTACCAACCCGGCGGCCTGTCCATCCAGCGCCAAAAACAGGGGCGTTTGAGCACTTGCGGCTAACGTAGCTGCGTGGGTGACCAGATCATCACCCAGTACTATGTTGCGTTCCTCCATGAGCCTACGATTACCGAAGGCAGCTACCACAACCCGTCCATCGCCCAATACCACTCGGCCTTCTACTCCACGTCCGGGTAGGGCCTGAAAATCTTCAACGAGCATCAATTCTCGTGGGGAACGCCCTTCCTCCGTTGATGTATCAAGAATTGCCTGTGCCAGGGGGTGTTCTGAGCCAACCTCCAGGCTTGCCGCAATACGTAGCACCGAATCTTCGTTCCAATTGCTATTACCGCGCACGCTAGTGACCGTGGGACAACCAGTAGTAATGGTACCAGTTTTATCTAAAACCACGGTCGTGATGCGACCCGCTTGCTGTAATGCCTCGCCATTGCGGATAAGGATGCCATGTTCCGCCGCCCTACCTACCCCCACCATAATAGAAATAGGCGTAGCGAGTCCCAAGGCGCAAGGACAAGCAATAATGAGTACGGTCATGGCCGTTACCAGCGCATAGCTTATCCGTGGCTCTGGACCGAAATTAAACCAGGTAAGGAAGGTAAGGATTGCCACGATTAGCACAGTCGGCACAAATACTGAAGCGACTCGGTCCGCTAGACGACCAATCGCAGGTTTGGATTGTTGAGCGGTACGCACCAATTCGATGATGTGCGCGAGTACCGTATCGCGACCAATGCGTTGGACCTGCATCAAAAAGGTACCAGATTGATTAATCGTACCTCCGACTACGGTACTGCCTTGCGTCTTTTTGACTGCAAAGGGCTCGCCGGAGAGCACCGATTCATCCACCATGGAATGGCCTTCCAGGACTATTCCATCCACCGGAATACGCTCACCGGGACGCACTCGCAAAGTCTCATTGAGCCCAACATCAACGATAGGAATGTCTTGTTCTCGACCATCACGGACCACGCGTGCGGTACGAGGCTGTAGTCCAATCAGGTGGCGAATGGCCGACGAGGTACGACGCCGAGCCCGACCTTCGAGCCAATTCCCAAGGTTGATGAGCGTAATAATCACCGCCGCCGCCTCAAAATAGGCATGTTGGGCAAGCGTGGGAACCTGCTCAGGGAATAGGACCACGGCCATCGAATAGACCCAGCCGGTCCCGGTACCCAAAGAGATCAACGTGTCCATATTAGCGTTATGGTGTTGGAACGCACGCCACGCCCCGGTAAAGAAATGACTCCCGGAGTACACTAATACAAACAGGGTTGCGAGTCCGGCGAGTGGCCAGAAAATAAGCCCTGCTAGACTGGATAGATCCGGAGTCAGGTTGCTCATGCCCATGACCAATAATGGCAGTGCCACGACTGCACCCACCAATGTTTTGTGTAGCAGTCGGGCAGCGTAAATAGCCTCCTGGATTTCCTTTTCAGTCTCATCATCGAGACTGCGTAATTCGGCGGCGTCATAACCCGCCGCGCGCACCGCCGCCACTAAAGTTACCGCAGTCACGGTCCCGGTGATGGTCGCGGTATGTTCGGCAAAATTGACGGCAGCGATCTGCACCCCTGGAACGATGCGCAAGGCATCCTCGACTGCGGCCACACAACCAGCGCAGCTCATACCTGAAACGGATAGACGGATAGGGTCGGTCATTGGAGGAGTAGAATGTTCTAGCAGCTATTGAGTAACAAATTTCTAGCGGAAAAAATCAGTGACTAGATTTCTGATCAGACAGACAATGGATACATTTTATTGTTGCTGGCGTTCTTACTGGTGAGGCGGATTGCAACCTTGAAGTGCAACAGACGAATTAGCCAATTGTAATTCATTATTGAATACCTCAAAAGAAGTTTTGAATCCGTAGGCCACCGACGTGAAACTGCGCAGGAATGGGGCATAACCGCAGTAGGAAACCCAGCATTATGCTGCGTTAAGAGCGTTGGGCTTCCTACATCAGCCAAATCTACTTTCTGCCTTCTGCGGAACTCTACGCTGGTGGCTGGTCAGCGACACTGTTCCTTCGCTCATAGAGAGACACAAAAAAGCCCGCAGTAACGCGAGCTTGTAGACTTCTACCGACTATCGTGGAGGACTATTTCATGCCCCGGAGGCCGGACTCGAACCATGGCACACCAGCTATTGTACAGCTCTGTTGGGACAACTTAGAACTCCGATTACCGGCTACGCCAACATCCCACCAGCATTGAAACTGTCCAACACCCGCGTGCCGGCAGTGTACCATCTCCCTGAACCTCTTCCACCTACTGGCCCACTCAAGCCCGCCCTTCCGGCAATAACCATACACATAGTGTGGACCGTTCTAAATCATTCCCTACCCCCTGCCGTTCGCCACAGGCACAAAATCGAACGCCACGCGCCAGTTGGAGGAAACTCCTATCGCGGTACGTTGACGTGATGAAGCACGTCGATACCCTCATCGATAGGTTGGTGCAACATTCTCTCTGTAAATTCCAACTCACCGGTTACAGATCTCCGCGTGGGCAAACGGTGAGACCATTTGCCCACCCTACCGAGCTAGATTGGGTGGGGCGTTATTCGATAAGTTTTCAGCGCAACGAATGGCACAAATGGTCGAATTCGGGACGGCCGATTGGGAACGGCAGAGCATGTCCTCGCCCAATTCCTGGATCAATCCTGCCCGCTCGAACGTTTCATAGGCATCCTGCGTTATTTCCGCCAAAATCAAATGACCACCGTGGGTACGGGCCTCACGCGCCACCAAAGCAATTGCCCCGGCACAGGTAACATCTAGGTGATAGGCATGGGCAAGATTCAGTACCAGAAAGCGTGTCCCCCGCCATAAAATCCTCTTTAGATCGTACTCCAAATTGGTTGCACCGGCAAAGAAGAGTTCTCCACGTAGGACGACCGCCATTATTTCGGGATAGTGTAGACGGTTGAGCGGGGCTTCGGACCAACTACCATCGGGTGCCTCTTCGAGCGACATCAATATAAAATTCTCCGCCCGCCGTAACGTCATGAAGAGCGCCACGGCAATTCCCAAAAATAATGCAGACTCCAGGCGCTGCACGAACAACACACTGCCCAGGGTGGTCAGTAGCGCCACTCGATCTGCGGTGGTAGCCTGTATTAGTCGTTTGAGTTGTGTGACGTTGACCAATTTGAGGCCCACATAGATAAGTGTCCCAGCCAACGCCGGGATAGGAATATGGTTCGCAACGTGGGCAAATAGAAATACGATGCCAAGCACCAAGATACCGGAGAATATGACGGAAACCCGCGTCGCTGCACCGGATTCGAAAATCACCGCTGTGCGGGTAAATGAACCAGAAGAGGCAAAACCTCCGACCAGTGCTACACCGATATTACAAATCCCTTCGCCGATCAATTGACGGCTGGCGCCGAAGGGATGACCCACGCGGTCTGCCAGCATCTTGCCGATGGCGATGGCTTCCAGTGAGCCGAGTAGGCTAATCGCAATTACACTATCGAACAGATAAGGCAGTTCAGAAAAGTTAATTTCAGGCCAGACAATCTGCGGAATTTGACGTGTGATTGGCTGAATATCCTGTACCAATTTGACGCCGGCCTCAGCTCCTCTCCAGTCCATGAGATAGGTGATCAGAGTTGCCGTAATGACGGCCAGAAACGGCACAGGAAACCGCTGCCGGAGATATGGTCCGAACCCATGGAACCCCCAAATCAGCAGCAATGTCCCCCCCCCCACCACCACGGATAATCCATGCACCTGATGGAGAGAGGCCAGCGTACGCAAAAAATCGTACAGGCAATTGTGCGCAGGAGCCCACCCCCAAAGACTCGTCACCAACTTTTCTTTCTCAATACCCAATACGGCCGGAAGCTGATTGGTTGCAATATAGATCCCCGCGCCGGCGGTGAACCCCGCTACCACTGGATCACTCACGAAACGAATCAGTCTACCGAGCCGAAATATTCCGGCGATAATCTGAACCGTGCCCACCATAAGCGTCAACAGGATAATTTGCTGAAGGGGATTTCCCTTTCCTGCATATAATGCAAAATTAGCCGCCAACATCACCGAAATGGCATTGGTCGGGCCATTGACCAGAAACTCCGAACTACCGCCAAGCGCACCAAGGATCGAAGCTACCACTGCGGTGGTAATTCCCACTGCCGGTGGAAAACCTGCAATAAGCGCGTAAGCCATAGCCTGGGGAATAGTAAACAAGGCCACGGTCAAACCTGCAATAAGATCCCGCCGCCCAATGTCCCGATTATAATTATGGAAGACGGGAAATCGTGGAAACCACCATGCCGGTCTTATGTGTTTATACCAGCCATCAAATGCTTTCCTCATAGATAGACTCAATTTTGCTCCCTATGCTCGTTTTCCGGGGATTACAGAAAAGTCACTTGGTCATCAGGTGATGACGGCCACAAAAGAAATCACATGTCTAACGCCATGATATCAAAACGGCTTCTTCGTCCATATCACCAAAGAACGACAGGATCTAAAACAAACCGCCACCTATATTGGAAGACCTGCCCGGCGTCCTCCTTTATCGGAAATCCGCATGAAGGATTATACCGGTGGGCTTGTCACCTTTGAGTTCAGGGATCATCTGAACAACGGTGAAAAAGTGCTTCACACCTTGAAAACCACCGAGTTCGTCAGGAATATGGCTCAACACATTCCGCCTCATTATGTCAACGTCATTCGGCATTATGGTTTACTGGCCGGTCGAGCAAAAACTTCCTAAAAAAAAATCACCGCCACACTGCTCAGTATCCTCGCTAACATTCAAACAACAAAGACTTGGGGGCCTTTCGAGGAGAAGATCCATTAGTTTGCAAGAGTTGTAACAGGGCCATGGATTTTTTTCTAATCACATTTCCACGTCCGTTCGCTTGATCAAGGAAAGATTCCAATCCATTTTTCCTAACTGTCACTTATTCGCAGGTTCGCCGCGCCTTTTTTCTTATTCTTCTCTATTTCGCGAGAAACACCTTATTTTTCAATAACTTATAATCCGACCTTTACAACAATCTAGCCCATATTTACTTTCTAACAGAAAATGATTAATAACCTGGTAATTAGTTAACCCAAGTTGCTACCTACGCGGTGAGAAACGAAAAAGCCCCTCTCCCCCGGGAGAGGGGAGAAAAGCGCGCTAGGTAGCAACTTGGGTTAATTATTATTCTATCCATCGTTTCTTTGTTTTTCTGACACATATTAAGTATCAATAGGCTTGGCTTTATGGCTCGGCATGATATTCTAGTACCCCAGGAGTTCTGGGCCAGAAGGTAATAACCACCTGAACCAGAGTTGCCAAAGGAATAGCAAAGAAAATTCCCCAAAAACCCCAGATCCCACCAAAAAAGAGAACGGCAATCATAATGGCCACTGGATGCAGATTGACTGCCTCAGAAAACATCAGGGGAACAATAATATTTCCGTCAATAATCTGGATTATGCTATAGACCACCATCACCCACAGAAAATCGCTACCCCAGCCCCACTGGAAGTAACCAATAAAGATTACGGGTATCGTTACCACTACTGCCCCAACGTAAGGAATAATGACGGATAGCCCCACCAGGAAGGAAAGTAGTGGAGCATAATTAAGATCTAATGTCGCAAAAGCGATGTAGGTAGCAGACCAAACAAGCAGTACCTCTAACAACTTACCACGTACATAATTTCCAATTTGCTCATTCATCTCCTCCCAGACCTTGGCGGCCAGCCGCCGTTCTTTCGGTAAAAGGCTGGCGACATAACCAAGAATGAGAGCCTTGTCTTTAAGAAAAAAGAAGACTAGAAACGGTACCAAAAAGAAATAGAGTGAGAGCAGAATGAGTCCCTGGATCGAGGCCAAGGATAGCGAGAGAACCCCCTGACCAAGATCACTCAAGGCCGTGCGCATGGTCTCCATTACCACCTTAACCTGATTGGCGCTGATCAAGTCTGGGTACTTTTCGGGCAATAGCAGTAGAATCTGTTGGCCCTGCGTGATCATATCGGGAACCTGTTGCGCAAGCTGGGAAAGTTGACGAGAAAAGAGCGGCAACAATCCAAAAAGCAGGAAAAACAAGCTCATCATGAATAACATGAAGACCAGTAGAACGGCAATCATGCGCGGTATCCGAATAAACTCCATGGGGCGCACTAATCCTTCCAAGAGATAGGCTACAACGATCGAGGCGAGTACTGGCGCAAGAATCTTGCCAAGATTCAGAACCACGGCAAAACCGATCAGCAACAGTGCTGCCAGAATAACAGCTTGAGGATCCGAGAAATAACGGTGAAACCAACCACGCAGCACTTTGATCATGGCCCTGAACTCTCCTCAGCTTGTTCACTACGCCACTGCTTGAAATTACGTTCGAACAATACCTCCAATTCGTTGATCACCTCGCTTAAGGGACGCCCCTCCATAAGATGGGCCGTCATGAGAATTGAGGTTTCATTGAATAGGCGTGCCTGATCGAGCATCGGATAGGTGGCCGATAGGCGTTTAATCGCCCCAATAGCACTCTCTGTGGGAGGGCGAGGAATTGGCAGTGGGGTATTGGGAATAGCGCGTTGTTTGTTAGCTCGACTATAGAGAAATTCGGTAAAAGCGAGCAACATTTCCTGCTGGCTATCTTCCAAGCCATCAAATAGACGCAGCAATTTCTTCTTGGTAGGAGTCATGGGCGCGGGAGCAAACCTACTTCGGCCGGTGTGGCAGGACCAGCCACTTGGGTAAGGTGGCTACGACAGTAGCGACGCGCAAATTCCAAAAGTTCATCAACTGCCCGCATCCGGAATTTTAAGCGCTGATGAACGAAAGAAAATGGCCTACTCAGCGGCGGGTCCAACGGGATAGCCACGAGGCTCCCTAGGCGCAATTCCTTCTGAATCGTCGTTTTGGAAACAATGGAGATCCCCATACCAGCCTCTACCGTTCCCTTAATAGATTCCGGGCTGCCCAATTCCATGACGATGCGAAGATCCGACAGATGCATTCCTAACTTTCCCAGATATTCGATGATGACGTCTAAGGTGCCCGACCCTTCCTCGCGACAGATATAAGAGTGATCCCGCAGATCCATCATACTCAGCGCCGTAGACTGGGCCAATTCATGACCGGGAGGCATGATGACTACCAATTCGTCGCGACCACATGATTCCACCACGAGGTTTCGATTTGGTACAATCGCCTCAACTACTCCCAAGTCGATGACATTATTCTCGACCATGGAAACGATGCCCTCGGTGTTGGATACTTTGAGCCGTACGGTAACATTGGGGTGTTTAAGCTTGAAATCACCGAGGAGCGTCGGGAGCATATATTCCGCCACGGTAGTACTCGCCCCAATGGCGAGTATTCCACTAATCTCCCCGGTCAATTCGCGCACACTGTTTTCCATCTCTCGATAAAGTTCAAAGATGTTGTCAGCGTAGGTGTAGACTCGTTCCCCTGCGGGAGTCAGGGTTATGCGGTTGTGGGTACGATCGAAGAGGCGGGTATTGAAGTACTCCTCAAGTTGTCGGACCTGAAAGGTAACTGCAGGCTGCGTCATGTGCAGGGCGTCGGCTGCCTTGGTAAAGCTCAGTAACCGAGCAACGGTATGGAACACCTGGAGTCTGCGGTCGGCCATCGTGATATGCCCCTATAAAAAACCAAAATTACCTATAAAAGAAATTATTATAACAGTATCCTGTCTATGGGGAAGACATCCGTTGGGGCTGGTCTGCGCCGATAAGAGTTATAAGTAGATTTAATGATCTGTTGTTAGCGGTCAGGAGATTTTCTGAAACAATAAGTTATTAACTCACTGGCCCAAGTTGTCAGCTATTCATCATTCCGATAGGGATTGCCGGAATCCAGGGCACAGGAACGCAAGTCACCGACAAATCCCACCCGTAGCTTCTGGATTCCAGCAATTCCTGCCGGAAGGGCGGTTGAATGGGGCCATAGGTATACCAATTACACTTAAAAGGTTCCTTATGCTGGGCGGTAATACTAACTCAAAGTTCATTAACGTTAGCATAACGTAAACCTCCAACTTATTGAACCTCAGGTGAGTTTTTCGTATCTCAAGAAAAACGAGAAATGAACTCTGACAGTGGTCAATATAACTGATAAAGAACATTTCTGCATATAATTGATATAGCAACTTGAGTTATCTTAAGAACGCAAGTCAGCCGAGATAAAAAATGGGGAAGTTTATAGATTTATTGGTCACATTGATTATTCTTGCATCGACTGCCGGTTGTTTTTGTACAGAAGAGGCAGATGTGGCCGTTGCCTCTAATTATGGGATCCTTACCAAAGGTAAGTTTTATACACCTTATCACCACTAATCAAAAAAATCTCCCCCCTATAGCGCCGCTGCGTTACAGGTTCCAGAGAAGTTAGGGCTACGGGAACGATTAGAGACCAAACGCGTCGAGGGAGAAAATATTGCTCAGACCTACCAGTTTATCGCTGCGGGCAATGCTGAATTAAGTTCTGTGGCCTTGCCCCAGGTCTATGGTGTGGCGAAAACGGGGACTATTATAGATTATACCACAGGATTTCTACCATTCTATCGTACAACAGGCCGTCGTCCCTACCGTTGGCCAAGAGAACGGCACGGATCGCACCTTTTTGGCATACTTGAAGGGAGAAAATACGTGCACGGTAATTCGTAATTATGGTTATGGCCTACCCTAAAATGGAGAATTCGATAATCGATCCGGGTACTATCGAGGTTCAGCAAAGTCCCCTCGGACCAGCAACTTCCCGTATTGCTGTGGCGCTACTAACCTGCGCGTTGGTTAGGGGACTCCAGCTAAATAGCATATTGGACGGATTCTTCTTTAAAAAGTTCTCTGACTTTCTCTGGCGATTTTTTTAAATCCTCTAAAAGTTGAGTAGCTTTATTTTTTAACTCCTCCACATTACGAATAAGGTGACGCGCAATTCCTTGTGTCTTAATATTGCTCCATACTAGCTCGACAGGATTAAGGTGTGGAGAATAGGTGGGAAGAAAGAATATTTTAACCTTTCCATTTGTCGTCTCCAGATATTCCTTAACTACTTTTGCATGATGGGCAGAATACCCGTCTGTTACAATATAGATGGGGCATGAATTCTCTTGAGCCAAAATTTTTAGATATTCAACAAACGCACCACCATTGAGCGATGAGGGACCTATTTGGAAATGCATCTTTCCTTCAGAAGTTATCGCAGCGATCATATTTATGCGATAACGTCCACCAGTGGAGGGAATTATGGGAGTTAAACCTTCTAGCCCCCAAGTTGTACCCGCGTGATAATCGGTGCGCGCCCCAGCCTCATCAAGAAAATAGATTATAGCACCCTCATTACTTGCCAACTCTTTGATTCTAGGAAACTCTTTGTTAATCCAATTATCTACTGAAAATTGGTCCCTCTCTATCGCACGATATACTGGCCGTTGTGGAGTTAAATTAATGCGGCGCAAAAAACGGCCCACCGCGGAACGACTCATGTAAATAGAAAATTTCCTCTCTATTAATGTCTTTATCATTTCAGTTGTCCATAAGACTGTCGAGAATTCAAAATCCAATGGGGTAAATGCGCACAGCCAGAATACGAGTATTCCTTCTTGCTGTTCATTGATGAAGGATTTTCTTCCAGGGACAGGTTTCGCATTTAACGTAGCTAGACCCATCTCTTTTGCCTTCTTCACCCATTCGTACACCTTCGATCGGTGCATACCGAAAATCTCGCCCACCTCCCTAGGAGACATTCCTTTACGTACAGCTTTTACTGCTTGAAGCCTTATATACTCAAGGGTAGAGTGATCGAGAGAACGTCCATCAGAATTTTTCATAATTTTAGCAATTTCATGTCTTATTTTTTGGTTGGACTAATAATAGATTATTTTTACTTGCTTGTCCCCTAACCAACGCGCAGGTTAGTATACCTGCACTTTTCTGATTTTGCGCTGGAGGTCGCTTTCACCGCACCTGGACGGGGGGTAACCGCATTGTTTGGGGTTTCGGGTTCGGGCAAGACCACGGTGTTGCGTGCCATCGCAGGACTGGAGCGAACGCGGCCAGGACGGGTAATTATCAACGGCGAGGTGTGGCAAGACGAGGAGGCAACGGGAGAAGGTAGGTTTTTACCAACCCACCGCCGTCCCGTGGGAGTTGTGTTTCAGGAAGCGAATCTATTTCCACATCTGACGGTGCGTCGAAATCTAGAATACGGTTTTCACCGTGTACCGATAACCGAGCGGCGAGTGGATTTCTCGGCAGTGGTGGAATGGCTTGGTATTGAGGAATTATTACCACGTTCGCCAATTCGACTTTCTGGTGGTGAGCGCCAGCGTGTAGCCATCGCGCGAGCATTACTTACTTCGCCGCGTTTATTGCTGATGGATGAACCACTGTCCGCACTGGATCGAGCAGCCAAGGCCGAGATTCTTCCCTACCTGGAACGCCTGCCTAGTGAATTATCCATACCAGTGCTCTACGTCAGTCATTCCCCTGATGAGGTAGCGCAATTAGCCGACTATTTGGTACTCCTGGAGGCAGGCCGGGTACGGGCACAGGGGCCAGTGGCGGAACTATTCGCCCGCCCCGATCTTCCGCTTGCCCACGACCCCACCGCCGAGGCTCTGATTCAGGCTGTGGTGGAGTCCCACGATGAGGACTATCACCTCACTTGGCTGCGTTTTCCTGGTGGCAAGATTGCCGTTTCCCGCCAATTTCACGAATCCGGTACCCCGATGCAGATACGTATTCATGCCCGAGACGTAAGCCTGACCCTGGCTCACTGTGAGGAGACCAGTATCCTCAATATTTTTCCAGTCACCGTGATTAGACTTTTCGACGATGGTCCCGCTCAAGTCTTGGTTCACTTGGATGCTGCTGGCCAATTACTGCTCGCGCGCATCACCCGTCGTTCCGCTGTCCTATTGGGGCTGATAGCGGGTAAAACTCTTTATGCTCAGGTTAAAAGCGTGACGTTGATGGATTAGAAATGGTTACCAAACCCAAGATAATCATTCGCCCCTTCCTGTTGGAAAGGTGGACGGTTACACCGCTCGCAATCTGAGTTAGTAAACCCAAGTTGCTACCTAGCGCGCTTTTCTCCCCTCTCCCTCCGGGAGAGGGGCC
>CAUYTY010000134.1 GCA_963575655.1 Gammaproteobacteria bacterium
CAACCACCATCACACGTTTCATGGTCGGTTGCGCTATAGGTTACGCCGTCGTAACCTCTGCAAGTGATGCCAGCGCATCAGCCTATACGCGGGTTGAATTCTACAATGGCTCCACAGGGACGGTGAACATCGCACTCGAATTCTACGGCTCTATACTGCTGCCGCAAGGTGCTAGGCTAGTAATTCCAGAGGCATACGAAGTGACCGACGCAACCGAGATGTTCGTAATCGCTGGCGGGATAGATTATGCCGTCGATAAAACCGGCCTAGCAGGGAAATATGGCGGACTGGACCTGATCATACAAACGGATTACTCAACAGGCGGAGCATATGCAGTGCCATACGAGCGACCAACACAATGGGATTCCTTTCAGGAAGGGTTCCTGTATGCTCTGCCATTTATTGCTTTTGCGTTGACCCTAATTGCCGTGCGCAAAATCGCACGGCCATCTGTGGAGGAATTATGAGAGTAGTATGCAAACATTATCGTTTCGTGCACATTTACGACACGTGGAGCGATGCCATCAGCGCGGCATGGTGTATGATGGGAAATATGCAGCCTTGGTATGACATGTTCGTTGAGTTAATGGACAAAGATATTGAGCAATTATGAGCCTACATTTCATTTCCGGTAAGCCCGGTGGCGGTAAGTCTTATTATGCAGTCAAGTTGCTGGCGGATGAGCTGCGGCTAAGTAAAAGGGACATAGCGACGAATCTGCCACTAAACTTAGGCAATCTTGCGGAACATCTGCACTCAAAGTATGGCCAAACGTTCGACATGAACACTCGGCTCCGTATTCTCACGCAAGAAGAAGCGGCGGAGTTTTGGCTGCATCCGTGCAACGGTGTGGACCTGACAGAAAGAGTCACGGTTCAAGTCAGGGAAAAGTCCGTGTCACAGGTGGACTATTCAAAGCGTCCGCCAACAGGAACGGTGTTCTTTATTGATGAAGTCCATATTTACTTCAACGCGCGCGGGTGGCAGAACACCGGGGAAGATTGTATTTTCTATATCTCGCAACATCGAAAACTTGGCGACGATATTATTGCAATCACGCAGCACGTTGGAAATGTCGATAAGCAGTTCCGCACCATGACTCAGGATTACACCTATTTGCGAAATCTGAACAAAGAGAGGATGGGAATCTTCCGTTCATTTCCGGTGGTAATGCGCTCAACCTATGCGGAGCCTTACACCGGCCAGCAAAAGGCCCAAGAAACGGGGGCTTTTCGGTTGGACGTGACCGGACTCTGCACGTGCTACGAAACGAATGCTGGCGTAGGAGTGCATTCCCGCTCCGATGGCGATAAGACTGAGCGGCGTCGCGGCGTCCATATTGGGTGGATGATAGCTGGAATCGTCGTGATAGGGATATTAGCAATGTTCGTTCCTCATCTCATGGGGAAAGGCGTAACAACGTTATTCTCGCCGGGCAAACCGAAATCGGAACCCAAGATGGAGAGTAAAGGTTACGACGGCGTAACTGCGTCACGACCCGCCCCCGTCGTCGAGTCGAGGCCGGCGCCTGCGGTGGCGGTCCCGCAAGTAAGCACGAACACGCCCCCGCCTCCTTCGCCAATCGTGGCGGCTACGGTGCTGGGTGGTGCGTGGAACGTTTGGTTAGCTAACGGCTCCCGTTACACGCAAGGAGCAGATGACGGCATGACTGCCCTGTCTAAGCGCGGAGCGCAAATAGATGGAATCTTGCATCCTTGGAAAATCCCGGCGCCATTAGGCGCGGATTACAGGGAACTGCCCGCGCCAAAATACTCCGTTCCGCAATATGACTATACGAGGCCGACCAGAGTCCAGCTGAGTCGCCAGTGAGCGGAAACGCGAAAACGGAAGGATGACTGGCGAAGCAACGCCCGCGCAGCGGAAAAATTTTGAGCCGAAGTGTCTACTTTTGAGACAGTTACGACGGCGTAACCGTGGTTGTTCCATGTGGAACAAAGGCAAAGAAAGAATTTGACTTCTGCCGCTATATGGGTTATCTTCTACCCATGCTAAGCAAGCCACTTAACCAACCGCCCCTGAGGGGCGGGGCTTGCGGGCTACCGTGCCGCTCCGGTTACGACGGCGTAACACAACAAAACATCATGAAACCCAACCGCAAGTCTCGTCGCGCTGCCATCCAGAAACCACCGGTTGCGCCGCCATCTGTCAGTCCTCCCATTCCTCCGCAACAACAAGCCGCTGCCGTGCCAACCGCCCGTGGAGGTGAGCACGCAATAACGCCGGCAGTCGTGCCACTGGCCCCGGCGTTGGCGCGTGCGGTTGAACTAGCGGCTGGGCTGCGGAGCATGGCTGCCGACATTGTATTGGACACGATCCGCATCGGCGAAAAGTATTTCG
>CAUYTY010000135.1 GCA_963575655.1 Gammaproteobacteria bacterium
ATGAACTTTGAGTTAGTATTACCGCCCAGCATAAGGAACACTTTTAAGTGTAATTAGTATGGATTGTACGCGGGCAGCTAGGTAGCAGCTTGGGTAAAATAACCAATAAACGCCAAATCGGTCCCGAGGCTGGTGAGGCAAAGGCAGCCATATCCCTTAGCGGAATGTATATCCCCATGAATATTATTATCCTCGGGGCTGGTCAGGTCGGGGCATCGGTGGCGGCAAACCTTGCCGGTGAGGCCAACGATATTACCGTTGTGGACCATGACCCTCATAAACTCCATACCTTGCGTGATCGTATCGATATTCGTACCGTGACCGGTCAGGCTGCTCATCCTAGGGTATTAGCGGAGGCTGGGGCACAGGATGCTGATATGCTATTGGCGGTCACTAATTCTGACGAGACTAACATGGTGGCCTGCCAGGTGGCTTATACCCTGTTTGGCGTCCCTACCAAGATTGCCAGAATACGTGCTGCGGAATACCTAAATCACCCCAGTCTCTTCGCGGCGAATGCCTTGAACATTGACGTATTGATTACCCCCGAGGGATTGGTAACTGATTATGTGCAGCGTCTTATTGAATATCCTGGGGCATTGCAGGTATTGGATTTTGCCGAGGGGAGGGTGCAACTTGTTGGAATCAAGGCCTATTATGGTGGCCCGTTGGTGGGTCATGAATTGCGCGCCCTGCGTGACCACATGCCAACCGTCGAGGCGCGAATTGCGGCTATCTTTCGGCGGGGCAAGGCAATCATTCCTCGGGGCAATACGGTCATCGAAGCAGACGACGAGGTTTTTTTCCTGGCGGCGCGACGTCATATCCGTGCAGTCATGGGCGAATTACGTCGCCTGGATAAACCATATCGAAGAATCGTCATCGCTGGGGGGGGGGAATATTGGGCAGCGACTCGCCAAAAATCTGGAAGGAAAATACCAGGTTAAGATTATTGATCACGACCCGAAGATCTGTGAACAACTCTCCCGTTATTTGGATAATACGGTGACATTGTACGGAGACGCAGCGGATGAGGAATTGTTACGGGAGGAGAATATCGAGAGTACGGATGTTTTTTGTGCTCTAACCAACGATGATGAGGCGAATATTGTCTCTGCGATGTTGGCCAAGCGGTTGGGGGCACGTAAGGTGATGTCGATCATTAACCGTGCGGCCTACGTGGATCTGGTCGAGGCGAGCGGTAATATCGATGTGGCTATTTCGCCGGAGCAGGCGGTCATCGGTAGATTGTTGACCTATGTACGCCGTGGTGATGTGGCAGTGGTTCACAGTCTACGACGCGGTGCGGCCGAGGCCATTGAGGCGGTGGCCCATGGTGACAGATCCAATTCCCGCGTGGTCGGTAAGACGGTAGAAGAGATTCGTTTGCCTCGCGGCACCACAATTGCCGCAATGGTCAGGGGTGATGAAGTTTTCATGGCTCACCACAACACCGTTATCGAACCAGAAGACCACGTCATCCTCTTTTTGGTGGACAAGAAAAAGGTCCATGAGGTGGAGCGGTTATTCCAGGTGGGGGTTACTTTTCTTTGATTCTGCGTTAATACATTAACGCAAATTGTCACCTGCTAAGAGACATCATAGACGTGACCATACGGATCTGACAATTCCTTATATCACTCTCTGCTAGCGCGCCATAGCTATATGAGATTAACTAATTCTTACTCCATTGTGACTCTAGAATTATGTAAGCTATAATGTGTACAATTATATCGTACTGGAGAAAGCAACATGGAATATCAAGAATTGCACTTCGGGTTTGAATCCGCAAGCTTCGTGAAGAATTTGTCCAGTTGACTCGCAAAGGCATGACGATCTCCCTGATTAAACGGCGGGGGACCACCAGTATCTATTCCACTGCCACGTAGGGTGTCCATGAAATCACGCATAACCAACCGTTCGCGAATCGTGTCTTTGCTATAAAACTCCCCGCGCGGATTTAAAGCATGGCCCTCTCGCGCAATCACCTCAGCAGCCAATGGAATATCTGCAGTAATCACCAGATCACCTGGGTCGACCATCTGAGTAATTTTATGATCAGCCACATCGAAACCAGCCGGGACTTGCATCGTGCGAACATATCGAGAGGCTGGGCAAAACAACGGTTGATTTGCAACCAGGGTAAGATGAATCTTCCGCCGCTCCGCAGCACGGAATAGGATCTCTTTGATAACCTTCGGACAGGCATCAGCATCGACAAGAATTTTCATTACGCACCTATTGACCATGGTGATTTACGATGGCCATTAGACCTTATCGGAAACCCCCTACCTAGCTCTGCCGGACAACGCAACCTCA
>CAUYTY010000136.1 GCA_963575655.1 Gammaproteobacteria bacterium
ATACCCATGTTTGAAGAATGGCTACCGCAATATCCAGGTCTGAAACACCACCCACCAATGCACCGCCCAAGACCACCGGCGTAGCCGAGATGACATGACGCATCGCCAGCAGCTCTTTCTCCCGTGATTCGCGGCGAGCGGTGAGCTCGTCAATGGTACGACGGACATTGTCGAGGGTGAGGCGCACGTCCTTACCCGCCGCGATGTCGTCCTGAAACTTGACGTAGCGATCCGACCAGAAATTGATTTCCTTGACCAAGCGTTCGTGAACAGCCTCCAAGGTCTTATCGACATTTCCTTCACGTCGGATACGCACCTCGTCAAAGTGGTCAGGGACGAGATTCCTGGATGCGTGTGCCAAGGCAAGCTGCTCAAGATTTTGGGCAAGCCAGGGTGCGTGCAGCACGTCGTCGATCAATTCCATGTCCACCTTGGTTAGGGGTTCCAGATCGAGATGGGGCGCCCATCCTGCATTAATCGCGCCCCCTTGTTGATCAATCTCCACGAATTGCATACGGCGAGAAACGATGCGGATGGGATCGGCGCCCTCCTTTACCGAGTGGTCGATGATGAATATTACCTTCGGTATTAGCCCAAAGTCGTTTGGGTCGAGTAGCACCGATCCTTGCTTGAGCTTGCCGCGATGTTGCTCCAGTACAAGATCGGTTACCGCCTGCATCAGGGGATGCCCTGGATGGAGAAGATTCGCCATCGGGCTGCCTATTCGGTCGGTGAGGCGGACGTACTGCTTCTCGAAGCACACGCGCTCGTAACGACGCAAAACAGGGTCAGCGTTACGGCGATCTCGTCCGGTGATCTGACGATCCCGTTCGCGGATATTGGCAGGGACGTGGGTAATCTCGTATCGACCTTGCTCACGCGGACGCAATTCACTGCCGAGCTGTCGGAAGGCTTGGTTAAAGAATGAGCGGATAAAATAGGGTTGGAGTTTACGGGCCTCAGCCTTTTCCATCTCTTCCTTGACTGCAAATAGACGCCGTTCGTCCATCACCTCTTCGCATAAGGCATTGCGTTTGATGATGGCTTCAAGGTGTTGGGTGTCGAGTGCGCCCTCGACCTTGCGCAGTAACCGGGCACGGGTTTCGGGGTCTTCATCGGAACGAATCGCCTCGATGAGCAAATCTTTCAGGCTCTTGTCCTCAAAGACTTCGCCAAGGATATCGAATACCCGACCACCGAGTGCCTCACGTTCTATTTCCAGCTTCTCGAACAGGCGTTGGAATACGTCACCCTCGCGAGTTTCAACGGCGACCATATTCCACAGGTGGCAGACCTCGCTCTGACCGATACGATGGATACGGCCAAATCGCTGTTCAAGGCGGTTCGGATTCCACGGTAGGTCATAATTCACCATTAGGTTGGCGTTTTGAAGGTTCACACCTTCGCCTGCCGCATCGGTGGCAATGAGTACGCGCACGGCAGGGTCATTACGGAATAGGCCCTGCACCTTGCGGCGTTCTTCGCGCTTAACGCCGCCGTGGATCATGACTACGGATTCTTCGTGACCCATTAGGCCGCGAATTTTGACGGCAAGGTAGTTTAGTGTGTCCCGATGTTCAGTGAAGATGATAAGTTTGCGCACCTCATCCCCCCTACCCCCTTCTCCATGACTGGAGAAGGGGGAGAAAAGCCCCTCTCCAGCCATGGAGAGGGGTTGGGGTGAGGTGGCGGAAATGTTTTGAAAAAGTTTGGAAAGCTCATCCCATTTCCGATCTTGGCCAGAATGAACAACCTGCCGAGCCTGTTCTTCAAGCCCATCAAGGATGATGATCTCGGCTTCGAGTTCCTGGATAGTTTGGGCGGCAGTGGCCTGATCGACAACCGCCGCCTCGAAATTCTCGTAGTCGTCTGGGGAAAGTGCGTCAGCGGACTCCCAAATATTCTCTGGAAGATTAGCCAGTCCATTCACATTTAATATTTCTGCTAATGAACGGCCGCGTTGATTAAGTTTTTCTTCTTCGACCCTCCGTTTGAGTTTATTGCGACGACGTTTGAGCGATTGGTGAATGGCTTCTGGACTGGATGCTAGTCGGCGTTGTAGTGCCGTAAGTGCGAAACCAACCGTACCCTTGCGCGCGCCATCCTGCAATTGGTCAGCGCGGTTCATCTCCTCTTTCACGTATTTCGTGACGGCGGCATACAGTGCCGCTTCGAGATCGGAGAGTTTGTACTAACCTGCGCGTTGGTTAGGGGACTCCAGCTAAATAGCATATTGGACGGAT
>CAUYTY010000137.1 GCA_963575655.1 Gammaproteobacteria bacterium
GTACGTCCTTGCATATCCAATTCGATCCAATCGGAACCGCACTTAATATGGGCACCAGCCTCACGGAGTTTGAGGATGACCGATTCGAGTAATTCTGGACGAATATCCTTGAGCTTAATTCTCCCACCAGTGAGAGCCGCCCCGACCAGATAGGTACCCGCCTCGATGCGATCGGGTAAGACTTGGTAGTGAGTACCACCCAGACGTTCCACCCCCTCGATGGTAATCGTGTCGCTACCAGCGCCACGGATGCGTGCCCCCATCTGATTGAGGCATTGCGCCAAATCCACCACCTCGGGCTCACGGGCGGCATTCTTGATGACGGTCGTACCCTCAGCCAGGGTTGCGGCCATCATCAGATTTTCGGTACCGGTAACGGTGACTAAGTCCAAAAACAGATGTGCGCCCTTGGGGCGCCGTGCCGAGGCGTGGATGTAACCCGCCTCTACGCGGATCTCGGCACCCATGGCGGATAGACCATCCAGATGCAGATTAACCGGACGCGAACCGATGGCACATCCCCCAGGCAGAGATACCACCGCTTGCCCATAGTGGGCCACCAGCGGTCCCAGTACCAGGATGGAGGCGCGCATGGTCTTGACCAATTCGTAGGGGGCGCAGAAGTCCTCGATGGTGCGAGGGTCTACTTCAATGGTCAGGCTTTCATCCACCACCAATCGCACGCCCATGCGGCCCAGTAGCTCCATGGTCGTGGTGATATCGTGCAGGTGTGGGACATTGCCTATCCGCACTGGTTCATCGGCGAGTAGAGTGGCCGCGAGGATCGGAAGAGCGGCGTTTTTGGCGCCGGAGATGCGGATCTCGCCATTAAGCGGGACTCCACCGGTAATAATAAGTTTATCCATCGCAAGACGAAGGTCGCAGTAAGTAGGTGGCAGGTGGTCCGATTCCAAAGGCGGAAACGAGACCGACGAGGAGAAAACGAAAGAATCTTCATCACTAAAAAAGCGCGCAAGAATAGCGCGTAAAGGCAAGGTTTGTAACCAGCATTTAGGCAAAAAATCGTTCCATCACCTCAGCGGGGAGTTCCGTGCCGGTAGACCGAGCGCGTTGTAAAAGCTCCCAATAATAGCGATAGGAAGCACGGTCGTGGAGTTGGTCCTGATGTTTGATCGGTCCCCAGTTTTGGTCTTGGGCGGTGGTCAGTAGGATGATCGCATCCTCCACTTCGGCAAAATCGGGACGCATCGCCTCCAGAATGGGGCGGATCTGATTCGGATGGATGCTCCACATTCGCAGAAATCCAAACTCCTGACGTGCCCGACGGGCGTCTGCAAACACCCCATCAATATTCTTGAATTCCGTGCAAACGTTGTGTGTGGCCACCACCCCGTTGCCCAGGGCCGCCGCAGCGATCTCGCATTTGGCTCGAACCATCAGCGGGTGTTGAAACTGCCCCGGACTTTTCATTGCCGAACTAGGAACCGCACCATGATGGGCACTTACAAAGTCCATGATGCCGAAATCGAGCGATTCTACCCCCTCCAGACCGGCAATTGCCCAAACATCCCTCAAGGCCCCATGGGTCTCGATCATGATATGGATGGGAATACGGCGGACGATACCATAGCGGTCTTCGACGCGACGCAACTCGGTCATTTGATCTACCACATCATGGAGCGCACGCGGTTTGGGTAAGGTAATAAAAGAAAGGCGTTTTCCGGCCTTACCCACCAAGATATCCAGATCGGCCTGCCAGTGTGGGTGGGTAATGTCATGGATACGTGCCGACACTCGACCAAAAAGATTCTCGGTGGACATGATCAATTCGGCGCACATCGCCGCGTGCTCCGCCTCGAATCCTGCCCGGGCACCGTCTTCGCAATCACAGGTGAGGTCAAATACCGGCCCCATCTCGCCCTGAAGCGCTAATGCTTTGCGGATCAGTTTTTCACTACCAGCATAGTGATCCACCGCTGGTAAAATTGGGAAGGGTCTTTCACCTGGAAATAGAACTTCTGATGGATGCATTGGAGGTCACAACCAAAGTTTGAATAGTTAACGGGTAGCGATGGATACTATAAGAAATGTTTAGTAATTAACCCAAGTCGGTACCTAGCACGCTTTCCTCCCCCTCCTCTACCACTTAGGAAGAGGTTTTTTCGTTTTTCACCGCATAGGTGGTAACTTGGGTTAATTAACCCAAGTTGCCACCTACTTGCCCCCTCCCCAGCCCTCCCCGTAAAC
>CAUYTY010000138.1 GCA_963575655.1 Gammaproteobacteria bacterium
TTATAGAATGTTTTTGTCGTAGCGTAGGTTAGGTCAACGTAAGGCACCACCGGAATTTCCGGAATCCAGACAGAGACGTAAGTCACAAACCAAACCATCCATGGCATCTAAACTCCGGCATTCCCGACCGGAATGACGAATCGGTGGCAATTCGGGTTAGCCTGGGACAGGACGGGCATAAAGGCGAACAGGCAACACACTCGCCTTGACTCCGCAAAGTTGATGGGTGGTAACCATTCACCCCCTCTCGCTGAGAGGAGGTGAATGGTTATAAAAATTCAACTCCTGCCTTCCGTGGATTGAAGCCCATGGCCAAAATCACCCTCCACTACGCGAAAAATAGTCGGCTTGGGTTATCCACCATCGGTTTTTAATTTTTCAAGTCAAAAAACTGCTGAATCTTACTTAAAGTCTGTTGATAGATAGTATCGCGATCCAATTTCAGCGCATCGGATTTGTTGCATTTCGCTGCAGTGTCTAATTTGCGGGTGGTTAGCATGTCACTCAGATATTCAGCAATACGCGGTTCTTCTGCAATAAATGGTGCAATATCACTTTTGCGGACCTCAAGTAATTCAGCATCCGTGATGGTTGAAACCGTCGCGGTACGCGGTTCGCCGGTCAACAACGAGATCTCGCCAAAGATCTGCCCGGTCCCCTGCCGCGCTACCTCTAAACTCTTTCCATCGGGCAATTGCACCCTAATACTGACCACCCCCTTGGCAATAATATAGAGTGAATCCGTCTTTTCGCCCTGCTTGACAATCGTCGTTTCTGGCGGAAAGTGCAGATACTCGAGACGCTCAATCAACTGAGTCCTCGCATTTTCCGAGAAGGGGCGGAAAATCTCAAATTCTCTCACTAGATCAAAATTGACCTGGAACCGCGAGATTTCGTGTTGCAAATCCTGCGATGCCTGATTTAACTTGGCAATTGCGACATAGGAGTCTTGCACTGAATCCCTCGTTTGCACCATATCCTGATGCAGTTGAGTAACTGCCTCATTAATATGTTGTGCGCTTTGTGATTGCTGTTCGACGGTGGTATGGATTATCGTCAGATCCGGCGCTAGACCTTGTACATGATCGATAATCTGGGCCAGTTTAGTAATAATCCGGGTAACGTCATCGGTACTCTGCCGCATCTCCTGCATAAAATCTTCCATTTCTTGAACACCGATGGTAACAGCAGAGTTCATTTCACGTACCATTGTCTCAATATCAAGCGTAGCAGCCGCCGTTTGATCCGCCAAGCGCCGGATTTCGCGCGCGATCACCATAAAACTACGCCCATAATCACGCGCACGTTCAGCCTCAATCAAGGCATTGAGAGAAAGAAAGTTCGTTTGATCGGCTACCTTAGTAACAGTAGAGACAATCGAGGTAATTGCCTCGGTTTTGTCATTAATGACGTGCAGACGATCCGAGATTAATATGGAGGCGTCGGTCATGCGCGTCATCGCCGTGCGCATCTGAATCAGATCGGTCTGTCCACTACTGGCAAAGGCGGTAGTGGTACGAATAGTATTTAATACATGACGGAACGTATCTTCCAAATGAATGGCCAGGTCGGTAATTTCTTTTACGGATTGCCCGACCACCCCCATAGATCTCATCTGAGCGGTGGCAACGGTATCTTGGCGTTTAGCGGAAGAGAGCAGGTCGGAGGAAGAAGAAATCACTTGCACGCTAGTACGCTGCACTTGACCGACTAACGCACTAAGATTTTCGGTCATAGTGCAGATCGATTCCAACAACCTCCCGGTCGGGTCGGTGGTCTCCCGAAAAGTTGAGACTAATTGTTGATTAGCCAATTCTTGCATTGATTCCGCAGCAGACGACAGGTCGCCATCGGAAATTTCCTGCGCCACCGACGAAATTTTGCTAAGCGGCTCACTCAACTGCCGCGCCACGCCCCACGCGGCTAATGCTGTGACAACACAAAACACCACACCGACCCCAGCCAGCTCCCAGAGGAGACGATTCAGAATTATGTCAACGTCCGGTGTTGGGGGCAGCCCTTGATACCGTCCAATCAACGCCATTGCCAGCAATGTTAGTCCGCCCACTG
Source organism: Gammaproteobacteria bacterium (assembly GCA_963575655.1). Taxonomy (NCBI): domain Bacteria; kingdom Pseudomonadati; phylum Pseudomonadota; class Gammaproteobacteria; species Gammaproteobacteria bacterium. Next base: position 2,071 of record CAUYTY010000138.1, read on the forward strand.
CGGCACATGGCAATGCCACTACTCTATGTGTCAGTTTCATCGGTGTCCCCGAGAAACCCCACCCTTCAGGGCGGGGAGGAAAGGGGACGGTTTTCTCCGCCCCTTTGGAT
>CAUYTY010000139.1 GCA_963575655.1 Gammaproteobacteria bacterium
TAATAATAGATTATTTTTACTTGCTTGTCCCCTAACCAACGCGCAGGTTAGTAGTCGCTTGACCACGGAATCCAGCAGTAGCCGCATCCCCTCAGTGATGAAAGTGCGCTGGAAGAACAATGCCGGATTCTGATATTCAGCACTCGCCGTGCCCACATGTACACGCGATAAATCCGCAGCGAACTCTGCCTGTTGGAACGTACCCTTGAGTACGTCTTCATGGGGAACAGCAATTTCGCGCCAGGGTTTGAGGGTCATGGGGAGGATTCCTTCACCGGGTCGATTAGCGTTTGTCTCTGCGCTGTTCTCGTTGCCATTCCACGGGATCTCCAAACTTTTCGGCCAGGTTCGCTAACAAACTTGGATCGGTTTCCCGCAGGATTTTAGCAAGGCGGGCACCATTCTCATCCATATCGGGCGATTCGCCTAACCAGCGGATGGATCCACGATCGTAAATCGCTTTGTAACTTTTCAACATAGCTAAACTCTTATGAATAAAAATCTTTTCCTGAAATCAAGCGTCCATTTAATTCTTCATAACTGGGAAACTTTGAATCGACACTTGCCAGCAACGCATCATGATGGATTGCTGACGCAATAATGAGACGGTCCAACGGATCGCCATGATGCAGTGGAAGACAACCCGCGTGCTGCGCGATGATGCCATTGATAGGCAGTATTCCGATGTCTACGCCACGGGTAGACCGCATAATCCAATCATCAACCTTTCGACTTAATTGGATACGTCCTCTATTGACCAAAATGGTTATCTCGTACACAGAGGCAGCGGATACTGCTATCTCCTCGCCATAATCATCAATGAATTCGCGTAGTTTGCGGGGCAACCGACCATCCTGATCTATCCACCAAATCCACGCGTGGGAATCCAGAATCAACAATGATTTCTCGTTCATTTGAACGCCTCGGAGTCACCCTCAAGCTGACGTGCCGTCCGCTCGAATGATGCTTCCCATTCTTCCTCAGATATAACCGGCTCAAATGGATCGCCAATCCATTGGATGCTTCCTTTCAATTCTGGTGGAGGAACACGACGTTTCCGTGGCGCTGGCTGCTCCACCACCACGATGATCTTGAATCGTTCATTAGGCGGGGATTCTGACAACCATTGAATTTTCCCGTGATCGTAAATCGCTTCGTAACTTTTCAGCATGGCGATACCCTCAGATGTCCAACTGTCCTTGTGAGTCAACGATTCCTGCCTCGCTGGCTGCTTGTTCGATTCCGCTCCACGCGGTGACAAGTTCGTTATAGGCGCGAGCATCCTCGGCCCAGCCTTTGCGTTCGCATAGTGTGTAGAGGCGGTACGCCAGGGTGCGAATCGGATCGGCACGGGTGGGCATGTGGGCGAGTAAGCTACCTGCGGCGGATTCACCTTGTTGGTTCAATGCGCGAATCAGGTGGTGCAGAGCTTCCCAGATTGGGGTGCGGGTGTCGGTTTCCGGGTTCCAGTCGGTGGGTAACTCGGACCAACGTAATAGGCGTAGTTTGCCACCGCCGCTTTCGACAACACCGGAGGTTTGTAAACCGCCAACACTGGTACCCTTGGCGCGGGCGAGTACGTCCGCTTCGCCATATCTACCTTCCGCCCAGCCTTGCTGGTCAAACCATGCCAGACAGAATTGGGTGTCGTGGTCAAAGTCATCATCGCTGAGAAATCGATTGATGAGCTGCAATGCCGTGCGCACGCTCATGGGCTTTCCATCGGCTTCGAGTACGGCGGCGTATTGGCTGAAAATGGCCATACCGGGACCGATGATGGCTTGAGAAAGATCTACAGGGGCTACCGGAGAAAAGGAAACCTCACCCCCCGACCCCCTCTCCTTAACAGGAGAGGGGGAGGATTGGTGCGTCATGTTGAGTAGGGCCTCGGGTAATGCGGCATTGAGTTCGCGCAGGAATTCACGGCGAGAGATTGTGGAGGCGTCGGCGGTACGCTTTCGGCAGACGAGGATGATACTGGAGGCGAGAGCATTAGTGCCGGAACCGATCATACGGTTGCCAAGTTCTGTGCGCATTGGCCAAGTGCCAGTGATTGAAAATCCAGCGCGTAATACGGCTTCGAGGAAGGTTTCCCAACCGGTACTACTAACCTGCGCGTTGGTTAGGGGACTCCAGCTAAATAGCATATTGGACG
>CAUYTY010000140.1 GCA_963575655.1 Gammaproteobacteria bacterium
GGGAGAGGGGTTGGGGTGAGGGCGAGAATTTGTTGATTCGTCAGCATCACGCCCTCACCCCCAGCCCCTCTCCCGGAGGGAGAGGGGAGAAAAGCGCGATAGGTGGCAACTTGGGTTATCTGTCCTCTAAATTCTTGCTACGAATCAATCGTAGCGTCTGATGCTCAATGAGGGTGTATATATGGTCATTAGAAGTTCTACAAAGCTGGTTCTCGCGGTACTTGGAATCACTATCGGGTCAACTATTGCCGCTCAAACAGATAACGATATTTCCAGTATGGAGTCTGCTGTTACTAAAACGAACCAAACCATCGGTGTGATTAGTTTCACTCCTTCGACATTAGTGGTGGGAGGTATTACGGTAGCCAGTGCCACGGCAACCTCTGGGCTAGCGGTAAAGTTTACTTCCACAACCCCCGCAGTTTGCATAGCCACCAATACCAATGGGAAAACGATAGTGGGTATTGCGGGGGGTAGCTGTATTGTGATGGCTAATCAGGCAGGTAATGCGAGTTATAATCCCGCGCCTTCTCAAACAAAGACCATCACGGTGGGTAAAGCCAGTCAGACGATTGGTCTTCTCACCTTTACTCCAACTACGTTGGTGGTGGGGCGTACTACTACGGTAAACGCCACGGCGACTTCTGGATTGGCGGTGAAGTTCAAATCTACCACCCCGAGTCAATGCGCAGTACTGGGAAAGGTAGTAACGGCGATTGCGGTAGGTACTTGTACGGTAGCTGCGAATCAAGCGGGTAATACCAATTACAAGGCTGCTCCACAGGTTACTCAGGACATCACCATCGGTAAAGGTAGTCAAACCATTGGCGCCATTAGCTTTGATCCGCCTACCTTGGCAGTAGGTGGCACTACCACCGCCGATGCCACGGCAACCTCGAATTTGCCGGTTCGTTTCCGCTCCACCACGTCTGCTATTTGTACTACCGGTGGAATCAATGGCAGTACAGTAACCGGTGTCGCGGTTGGTACTTGCATTGTGGCCGCCAGTCAGGCAGGAAATGCTGATTATAAAGCCGCGTCTCAGAAGACCCAAAGCATCGATGTTGGCGCCGCCGTTAGCGTTGTTCATGGCCTCAACGACACGGGTATCACCACCTGCTCTAATAGCTATCAGGATGGCCTGGTTTGCCCGGTTAGCAATTTTCCCAGGCAGGACGCCGAAGTAGGTCGCGACGCTACCCATAATGATGATAGCGATGGTCACGCTGGTTTTAGTTTTACCAAACTCGATGCCAGTGGAAATTCCCTGCCCGCAAGTGCCTCGGATTGGAGTTGTGTCAAGGATAATGTCACTGGCCTCATTTGGGAAGTCAAGACCAACGATGGCGGATTGCGTGACAAGGACAACTCCTATTCTTGGTACAATCCTGATTCGACTACCAATGGCGGCGCTGTTGGTTACCAGAACTATGGATCCTGCACCGGCGGTATTCATTGTGATACCTACAGTTTTGTCCAAGCGGTCAATGCTGCAGGTTTGTGTGGCCACAATGATTGGCGTATGCCGTTGGTGGATGAGCTTTCTGGTATTACGGATTTGAGTCGTTATAGTCCAGCGATAGATACCTCTTTCTTCCCAAATACGAATGCGTCGTATTTCTGGTCCGGTTCTCCGGTCGCTGGGTATTCGGACTACGCGTGGGGCGTCAGTTTCTTCCTTGGGGACGGCTACTGGCTCTACCGTAACGATGCTAACGCCGTGCGGTTGGTGCGCGGGGGACAGTGATTTTGCTATTTGTCAACAGGCAATAGTAATGAGGTAGCGGTATGAGTATGGGGGCGATGAATCGGGAAACACCGTTGTGGCGTGATGCTAACCGGCTATTAGTAGCGGTCGAGGAGGCAGTACGTCAGTTTCCCCGGTATCATAAGTATTCGGTAGGTGCGGATCTGAGGCGGCAGGCCATGAATATCTGTCGCCTCATCAATCGAGCAGTTGCCGACCCACCCAATCGTTTGCGTCATTTGGAACGATTAGTAGCAACCGTTGATGACTTTAAACTGTTAATACAACTTAGCAAAGAGATCAAGGCACTGACCAGCTTTGCTCAATTTCAGATCTTGAGTGAGTTGGCGGTGGCCGTCGGAAAGCAGAGCGGTGGATGGCGCAAACAGGCGGC
>CAUYTY010000141.1 GCA_963575655.1 Gammaproteobacteria bacterium
ATAATGAGTTACAATCGATTAACCCACCCGTTGCACTTCAAGGTTGAATCCGCCAGAATCTGCGGGCACACCATTAGCGTTAGTCACAACACCGAGCATGGCGTTTTCCCCGGCAACAATATCGCCAGGATTATCCACAATATAGGAATCACTCCCGGAGCCACCGGCCAAAATATCGGCGCCGGTACTACCGTCCAGAGTATCCTTGCCGGCGGCGCCGATCAGGATATTATTTCCGCTATTTCCCTTCAGGATATTATCCAATTCGTTGCCGGTACCTTTGAGGTCGGCGCTACCCGTCAGCGTGAGGTTTTCAATATTGGCGCTGGCTGAGAAGGAAACCGATGAGAGAATTGTATCGGTACCTTCATTGGCATTTTCGGTCACAGTTTCATACGAATTACCAACCACGAAGGTATCATCTCCCTGGCCACCAATCATGGTATCGGTGCCCAAACCGCCATCCAGGAAATCATTACCGCCCAAACCAGTTAGGATATTACTGCCCCCATCGCCGATGATAATATTATCTTGGGCATTACCGGTCCCTTTAGCATTTACCCAATTGGCCGCATTCAGGGTTAGGTTCTCGACATTGCTGCCGAGGGTATAGTTGTTGTTGGACGATAGAACGGTGTCGATGCCTTCGTTGAGGAGTTCGATGACAACATCGTTGTCATTATCCACGATATATCGATCGTCACCCGCCCCTCCCGTCATGGTGTCTGCACCATAACTGCCGCCATCCAGAGTGTTGTTACCAGTATTACCAGTAATCTGGTTGTCGAGACTGTTACCGGTGGCATCGATATTGGCGCTACCGGTGAGCACGATATTCTCGATATAGGCGCCGTTAGTGGCAAGAGTGAAACTAATCGACGATTGGATCGTGTCGATACCTTCGGAATTATTTTCAATTACCGTATCGCCGACGTTATCGACCACAAAAGTATCATTCCCCGCACCACCCGTCATGCTATCGGCGCCAACGCCACCATCCAGAAAATCATTACCACCCAAGCCATCCAGTGTATCGTTACCTGCTAATCCTGAGATGGTATCGTCGCCGATCGTACCCGTTAACGAATCATTTCCGGAGGTACCGGTAATGATGTTCATTAGGCCGAGATAATCCGCTTGTGTCTTGGCGTCTAGGATGATTGGCGTTTCGATGCTACCGGTAGCGGCTTCCAGATTCCAATCAGCGCCGCGCGCTGTGGAACCGGTCGAATTGATTGAGGCCGCCAGGTCGGTGCCAGAGATGCGGGCCAATGTCTCGATAAATGATTGTCCGATGTCGCCCCGCGCCACATCGCAGCCGTATAACAACCAATCACCATCATTGGTTAATGTCTGCCCGATGGTTTGCAATTGCGCGTGGTATTGGGCCAGATTGTCGCTATTGATCAGTGTGCCGCCTATCTGGAATTCTCCGGGGGCTCCGTGGGAAATCAGATGAATAGCATGGACATCTTGGCGTCCGACGAGGACATCTGCCATCTGCGTCAGGCCATCACGCGTAGGGTCGAGCAGAATGGTTTCAATAGAACTCGTGGCGGATCGGGTCTGAATCCCTTGCCACAAAACTTGCCAATTCTCCACATGAGTATCTAGGAACACAATTTCGTTGGAATTTCTGAGCGCATTGCAGGTAACCATGGCATACTCCTAAATAATTGGATTCATTTTGTGATGCGTGGAGATTGTCCGAGAACGGACAGAATGGATAGGAAAAATTTATCTTTCCTAAGTAGGCAAGATTACATAACTCACGTCTCTATATGGCCCGACACAACCATCCTTCTACTAATGATTCCCAGAATTCAGATGCCATGGACGGTTTGAGTAGTGACTCACGTCCTTGTGTCCCGGATCCTGGCAATCTCTGCCGGAATGACAATCTAACAGGTGATAGTAGTAACCTGGGTTAGATATTTCTTGCTTGGGATGTAGACCACGCTGGAGGAATGCGCGGATAGGAGGGAATTTGGAATTATTTGGTTAAGTCTTGCATTTGACATTCATCAGTGTTCCCGAGAAACCTCGCCCTTGAGGGCGGGGAGGAAAGGGGACGGTTTTCGCCGTCC
>CAUYTY010000142.1 GCA_963575655.1 Gammaproteobacteria bacterium
CCATTGGCTTTATGGCTTTAGCCGAAACATCCGAATCGACCACGTATACCAATCAATGGTATTCGGGGGAGGCGATTGTTCATGCTGCTTCGCCAACGTACGATGCGGTCACGTATCGATCCGAAACGAGCTCCAGCTCGAATCGAAATGTCAGTTTAAGTTATCGCTCAACCCGTATTGAGTCGGATTTGTTTGCCATGAATGTGGCCAGTGAAAGTCCGCACGTGGTATCGACTTCGGTCTCGCCATCGAGTTTACTGTTAGGGAATGCGGTAACGGTTGATTTGGTGTTGAACGAATCGGTGTCGTCTTGGTCTGTCGATGTTCAGGGCCAAGCCCCAGCGATGACCTATGATGCCACGCATCTGAGTTTTAACTTTATTCCTGGTGTGGTTCAAAACAATCAACTGACGATGAATCTTGTCCTAACCGATATGGGGGGCAATATCGCTACCGTGCCCGTGACACTCGCCCTTGTGGTGATCGCTGATAATATGCCACCCAGTGCGGGGGCGATGGTGATTTCGGATGCGATTATTACCAACAATTTTATGATTACTTTAAATTTCCTTGATGTGAGTCCGCTTTCCAGTGCTGCGCCAAGCCAAGTATCCTTAAATTTGGGCGCCAGTTCAGTGCTCTTAACCATGGTTAGCTACAATTCCGTTAGCAATCAACTGGTGGTGAGTGGAAACAACCTCAGCACGCTTTGGAATAACCAAGAAGGTGTGGCTAGTATTAATGTTCTGAATATAGCGGATAGTGTTGGGAATACTACGAATCTCATTTGGACTGGGGTGACGGTGGATATGCGTGCTCCCGTCGTGTCTTCGAATGCCCTTGTGGATCGGCTTGTGGTGACCAGTAGTGTGCAGGTCACGATGAGGCTGGTGGATCTGGTGTCTCCTCTGAGTGCGACCACTCCGAATATTTCTTTTTACACGCGAACGATCACAGGAAATCCGGTAACGGTTTCCTTTACGGTGGTGTCGTATAACAGTCAATCCGGTTTGGTGGTTGCCACACGGAATGCTATTCCTGCTAATATTAGTACGGTAGCGACCTTTAATGTCTGGACGGCCAATGCGCCTGGGGTGGCGTTGACACGCGATATCCCACTAACCGTTAATGTGAATACGCTGTTGCCAACCGCCTCGGTTCTCGCCTCTTCGGTGATCATTAGCCATAACATTGCCCAGTTAACTGTGAACTTTAGTGAGGCCATCGTGACACAGGGCATTCAGCTAGAACTTCTTTATACGACAGGACGCGATGTGTTCACGGTTACGACAGGTGCGTTTATTACGCCTCAACAATTTGTTTTGCATCATCTAAGGCCGACAGACAACTATAGTGGCGTGGTCTCCATCAATTTGTTGGGTGTTCGTGATTTAGGAGGTAATGCCATGTCTCTCACACGCAATCTCCTTGTCATGGATGTTGATTCGGTGACGCCCAGTGTTATCTATATAACCTATTTCTACGATGCTCAACCAACGGCGGCGAAACAGACGACGGATATCCAGCTCCAATTCAACAAGACGATGGATAGTTCAATCGTTCCGTTGTTTTATATCGACTATGGTGCAGGACCGGTGTTATCGACTCCAGCCACTTCGATATGGGTATCGGATTCTTTATTCCTTCAGGGTGTCCCGATCCAACAGGGGTATAGTCAGTTGGTAACCATTAACCTAACCAATGCCTATGATCCACGAGGAAATGCCTTGTCGCCCACCTATAGCGCGTTCACTTTAAAGGTAGATAATCTGCCACCTGTGGCGTCGGGGTATACGATTTCGAGATCCACCATCACCAATAATTTTACGGCCACATTGAATATGAGTGATACCTGTAACTTATCGGCCACAACCCCGAGTGCACTAACCCTATGGCTTGGCAGCACACCGGCCGGGTTAACGGTGGTTACCTATAATATGGTCTCCAAGCTGATCGTG
>CAUYTY010000143.1 GCA_963575655.1 Gammaproteobacteria bacterium
TGATGCGCTCAGGACTGCTGCGTGTTCCCCGCGCCTGCGGGGATGAACCGGTTTCCAAAATCCCGATGGTTGGCAATGCCCGGTGTTCCCCGCGCCTGCGGGGATGAACCGAAACGGATGGAAGAAGAGGCCATAACGGGAATGTGTTCCCCGCGCCTGCGGGGATGAACCGGGAATGACGAATACCTGAAGGATTTTATCAGAGTGTTCCCCGCGCCTGCGGGGATGAACCGGGCTGTTAGAAACGGTTCAGCCGCTGATATCGGTGTTCCCCGCGCCTGCGGGGATGAACCGACAGTATGGACTATATGACGGACCCGTATTGGGTGTTCCCCGCGCCTGCGGGGATGAACCGGCATTAGAAATGTCGGGGATTGGATTAGAAGGGTGTTCCCCGCGCCTGCGGGGATGAACCGGAATAAGGTGGTGTTCCAAACATGGATACGAGCTTATCCACAATGCGGGATGAGCTTGTCATGTCAAAGGGTTAATTAGCAAGGTGGGTGGCCGTATCCAGGTTTGGAGCACCACTCAGGCCACGCAGCAGGACTGCGGCACCCCAGAGATAACTTTCAAGCTTGTTGGGTGATACGGTTTGGGAGAGAAACTCTGGTTTTGTATTTGGTAACGTCCTCGTGGCCGCAAGCCAAACAATGTGTCTCGCGCTCTTCACCCATTATCGGAAGGCAGCAACCGCCCAACCAGATTTTACCTTGCTTTTCCGCCTGACCTGCTTCGTAACTGGGTAGTCCAAATAAAATTCGCACGGCTTCTTTTTTCCCGCAGGCGCTGCACCAATACTTCGTGGTCATCTCAGCCAATTTCCTTCGTTCATTACTTTTGCGAGCCGATTCTCTGCTTCTCGGCAGCGTGTGAGCGCATACCTGAGGCAGCGATGGCTTCCGACAGTGGTGGAATATCTTCCTGCAAGGGGGGCAACACATAGCGGGAGATGTTAAGTGTCCAGTCCTCGGTCTTGATATCAGTCAAGACTGACAACACGCATGGCGTCCTGCACATCCTCAAACTTCTCGAATCAGTGCTGGATTTCGAGGGCGTGCTTCGACTCCAGGTAATTCTGTGCCCGACCACGCCGAAATAGTCGCGACGCATCGGCAATCATTACCTTCTTACACCGCTGGGAGGACTTCTTCTTATGCGGTACCAGAATGCAGGCGGTAAGACCGGTACCATAAAAAGATTCGGTGCCAAACCGATGACCGCTTCGACCAGCTCCATTTCCAGTAGCTTCTGTCGAATTGTGCCTTCAGCTCCTTTGCGAAACATCGCGCCCTGCGGCAGCACCACGGCCATGCGTCCTTTGACCTCGGCCATTGACTTGACCATGTGTGTACCCAGGCGAAATCACCAGAACTGGAGGGTGGCAGACCGGCAAAGCTACGACACCTTCGCGATTGACCGCAAAGTCAACAAAACAACCAGGCGCTAGATTCAATGCATCTCGAATCTGCCGGGGGATAGTTACCTGGCACTTGCTAGTGAGTGTCGTTGACATGGGGTGGTTTCTTTTACTAATCTTTGCGTTGGTTACAGGACAGCTCAGGACAGACGGAAAATTGCACACCACGCCACACCGACATTTCGGTTCTGAAGTTGTCCTCCAACCAACGCAAAGATTGCGTATATTACGTCTTCGGATATTGTAATACCTAACGTACCGCCATGCAATCCGCACAAAATCAATCGATAGGTCAACACATCCGTTCACAATGGATGTAAATGGATTCCGTGGATGTGAAATCCGCGACTAGAATTAAGTTCCTCTGCACGGCAAAAAGAAAGGATAGTGCGCTCGATAGATTGCCCCCTTGTTAGATAACCCAGGTTGCTACCTACATTAGACATTATCGGAAACCCAAAACCTCACCCCCCGCCCCCCTCTCCTGTTAAGGAGAGGGGGGCGGGGGGTGAGGTTTCCGATAATGTCTA
>CAUYTY010000144.1 GCA_963575655.1 Gammaproteobacteria bacterium
GGACGCCTTTCAAGAAGGTGAAATCTATATTGCTAGAACGGACCGAGCGCCTCCGATTGAGACTGTCCAACCAGGACTCCAGTTGCAGGCCGACAAACCTATCAACGGAGGGAGAAATATCTAAAAATCTGGATCGCCAAGTTTGTCCGGGTTTTCAGAAGCAGGAAGGAACGGATAAGTTGCTAGTTCTCAGTGTGGTACGCAAAAAAAACCCCGCATCAGAGATACGGGGTCTTAGCCAGACGGTGCTGGCTTCTAATCCACGCCCGCCGAAAACAGACGGGCGTAAGAAGGTCAGAGGTTAGGCGGCCTCAACGTTGCGCGCCTGAAGGCCCTTTGGCCCTTTTTCAACATCGAACTTCACTGTCTGACCCTCTGCTAGGGTACGGAACCCTGAGCCCTTGATGGCAGAAAAGTGTACGAACACGTCCGCACCACCATCATGAGGAGAGATAAAGCCGAACCCCTTGGATTCGTTGAACCACTTCACAGTACCGACTGGCATAACAACCTCGTTTGTTTCAATCCACGCCTCCTCTCATAGAGGTAGGCGAAATCCACCAAAAAAATTACGTTGTAAATGGGTTCTCACGCTTGCATGCCCAACCCACCTTCCACGAACGTACTGTGGGAACACCACAGCCCTGCCAGTATACTCGGGTCTTAAAAAAAATAAACTATCTTGGGCATCGATTGCAGGTTATAGATCGGGTCCAAGATTAAAATGGAGTCGCCACGGCGTACCGGGCTCATCTAACGCGAAGCCCAAGTCTACCCGTACAGGTCCTACCGGAGACTGCCAGCGCACCCCCATTCCTACCCCTGGGCGCAGGCGCGCGTTGAAGCTATCGAAGGCATTGCCTAGGTCATAGAAGGTTGCCACACTCCAATTCGTACGAATCTGTTGTTCGTATTCAACACTAACCACCGCTAGGTGACGACCTCCTACCACTTGGCCACTGCTGTCCTGCGGGCCAAGCTCCCGGTAGCCATAGCCACGCACGCTGTTATCACCACCCGCGAAGAAACGTAGGCTGGGCGGTAAACTGCCGAAGCCCTTCACCCACGTCCCCCCCAGATCGAAACGTCCGAGCAAACGCCCCCCCTCTCCTAAGGTCGCGATCCCTTTGCCATTGAGGGAGGTTTGTATAAAACGGGTAGAAGAAACGAGGGGGCTTGGGCTGCCCTTCAGATCCAGGCTTACCCGATATCCATGGCGTGGCCGTAGATCCTTGGTGTTTGTGGTGTAGAGCCAGGTCATGCCTGGATAGAGCAGACGCGGGGTATTGTTCAGCGTACCTGCGTGATAACTCTCAATGAGCTCATCCAGGTAGAAGGTGCGCACCCAGCCGCTAGGGAATTTCTTGATGCGATTCACCCCGAGTAGCAGAGAGTGGCTAGCCGTATCGCCCGAGCGATCATCCAAGTAGGCGGCACTGAAGGCTAGGTGATCGGTACGGGGCTGTGCCAGGGGGATGAGATACTCCGCACTCAGACTGTCCTTAACCTGAGACAGGCGAAAGTCGGTACGTAGCCGATGACCATCCCGGTTGATCAAGCGTTCTTCCCAGGAGACGTTACTGCGGACGCCTGTATCGGTACCGTAGCCCAACCCCAGGGCATAACGCCGACGTGGACGAGGTTCAAGAGTCACGTCGATGGGTACTTCCTGGTCTTGGGCCTGATCCAAACGTGGGCGGAGCGCAATGTTGGCGAAGTAGTCGCTGTCGGTAAGGGCCTCTTGCAATTCTTGTAGGTGTGCTGCGGTATAGGGCATCCCGCGCGTGAAGGGAATGTAACGACGCAACAGACCTTCATCCAGTGCATTTTGTTGGAAACGCACCTCCCCGAATCGGTAATGGGGTCCGCTAGCAAGAATGAGGGTTACTTCGGCACTGTGCTGGGTGGGGTCTACCTGTACCCGATGTTGTACCAAGGACACGTCGAGGTAGCCCTGCGCAAGGGCAGCGTCCATAAGTGCCTTCTTACCCTTCTCGTAACGGGCGTGTTCAAAGACATCTCCGAGGACTAAAGGGAAACGCGCCAGAGTGGCGGCAAGCTGTGGGTCGTCACTGCCAGGGCCGGTCCAGGTTACCTCCAGGTGGGTAACCAACACTGGTCCCCCTGGATCGATGCGATACTCGATTAGCCAATTCTCTCCCTGCTGTTCGAGGTGAGGCTGTACCGTCGCCTGGTAATAGCCAAGAGGTTCCAGGGCTTGAGTGATATCCACTGCGGCGCGGTCGTGGAGACGCTGAAGAGTAGGCAGATCCGACTCGTTGCAGCACGGTGGTGTGTCCCTATTAACCAACGTCGCTACTCCGAGAGACTGCAGGACATTACTACGTAATGTCTCCCCCAGCCCCTCGACACGCATCGTTACCCGTATCCTGGTCGTGCTTTCCGTTGGGATTTCCAGACTTGCAGGATTCTGGGAGGGGTGTGCAACCGCATATTCTGTGGGATATGCCATTACGGCAACCTCCTCCCCTCCCGCTCTCCAGCAGAGAAGAAGGAGGGATATACCCAACCACAGGGTGGTTGCCACTCCCGCGTTCAATCGTATGCACCGCTGGGTTTCCATAACACATCGGTTCGACCAGTGCTGTGGTTGAGTGTTCGCGCCATGACGAATAACAAGTCAGATAGGCGATTCAGATAGCACACGCCCCTCGGATTAACCGCCTCGATTTGGGCAAGGGAGACCAAAGAACGTTCGGCACGCCGACACACCGCCCGAGCGAGGTGACAGGTTGCCGCCGCGAAGCTCCCTCCAGGCAAGATGAATTCCTGTAGCGGGGGTAGATCGGCATTGAGCCTTTCTAACACCTGTTCCAGATAGGCCACTCGTAACTCTGTAATGCAGGTCTGACCCGGTAGTGCGAGCTCGGCCCCCAGGCCAAAGAGGTCGTGCTGGACAGCAGTGAGGGGTGGCTCAAGGACCTCCACCAAAGGATTGGGTAACTGGAACGCGAGAAGGATCCCAAGGACGCAATTCAACTCATCAACTTCCCCCAAGGCTTGGACCCGTTGGGCATCCTTGGGGACACGACTACCATCCGCAAGACCGGTGATGCCTTGGTCGCCGTTGCGAGTGTAGATCTTGGTGAGGCGGTAACCCATGGGTGGGCATCATAGCTCAAAGGTGGGGATTTAAGTATGAGGAGCGGGTGATTTATCGCTCGGCTGAACGAGAACAGTCACCATCTAAACACTCAGGGAAGACCAGACGGATACGGATCTGCTCGCGTAAGTGCAGAATTGCCTTCATTTTGGTAGGACCGTGTCCCAACAGATCGGGGAAGTTAGTGGTATCGGCGATCCAGCCCTCGCCCTGCACGGCAGGATGGATGTTCAAGTGGATCATGTCGTTATTCCTAAAAGGGAAGGGAATACTCTGGCCGGTTAGGATAGCATCCCCCCCCCCCACTAGGGATAGTGCTGAAAACCGTAACGCAGGGCGAGATCCCAGGAGGAGACCTTGGTCATCGTTTCGTCAGTGTGTAGGGTGGGCAAACGGCCTTACTGTTTGCCCACGTAGCGGGACGAGCGTAAGCGTGTACGCAAGCCCAAAGACGCCAGTCTACCCTGCCACTCCCATTTCGTAACCATCTAATTATAAGTAGGTTACATCGTTCCCACGCTCCGCGTGGAACGCATCCCGCGACGCTCCCGCGTCGCGTGTCTCGAAACACGGCACATCCATTGTGGTGATTGCGTTCCATACGGTCATATAGCGCGATGACTTCCGGCTTGTTCGTGATCCCCACCAATACGCGACGCAGGAGCGTCGCGGGATACATTCCCACGCGGAGCGTGGGAACGATGTAATAGAATTGGTAACTGTTTGTTAGAAAACAGGATTCCTTAACTTAATGGCAGTGCAGCCCACCCTACCACTTCCAGTTCGTAACCATTTGATTACAAAGAGATGTGATGTAGTATTGCCAGGTTGCCATGCCACCCTTTGTTTTGATTCTATCTGAGGAGTATTTCGTGACTGTACTGCGGAGTAACGTGGACCCAGCAGAACTAGCCAAATTCGAGGCATTGGCGACGCGCTGGTGGGACCCCGAAAGTGAATTTCGCCCCCTGCATCAGATTAATCCACTGCGTCTGGATTTTATTGACACACGTGTTCGATTGGCTGGTAAGCGCGTATTAGATGTAGGGTGCGGTGGAGGGATTCTATCGGAGGCCATGGCCGCGAGCGGGGCGGAGGTAGTAGGTATTGACCTGGGCCATGCGCCATTGTCGGTGGCGAAGCTTCATTTATTGGAATCGGGCCTATCCGTGGATTATCGTGAGATAGCGGCGGAGGATTTGGCCGTAACCGAACCGGCAACCTTTGATATTGTGACCTGCATGGAGGTTTTGGAACATGTCCCTGATCCGGCCTCGACGATTGCCGCATGTGCGACTTTGGTCAAACCGGGTGGGCATTGTTTTTTTGCCACCCTTAACCGTACCCCCAAGTCTTATCTTTTTGCCATCATCGGGGCCGAGTATATTCTCAATCTTTTGCCTCGTGGCACTCATGACTACGCCAAGTTTGTGCGCCCGGCCGAATTAGCGACCTGGACGCGGGCGGCGGGATTGACGCTGCGAGAGCTTGCTGGAATGAGTTATAACCCTTTCACCCACGCCTATTCCCTGGGGCGAGACCTGAATGTAAATTTCCTTGCCCATGTTGAGCGGGAGGTATTGTGACGGTTGTGCCCCGCTTGCGTACCGTACTTTTCGATTTAGATGGGACTCTACTCGACACCGCGCCCGATCTCATTTGGGCGGTCAATGCCCTGCGCGCCGAACAAGGCCTAGCGGCATTGCCCCATGATGTTATTCGCCCCACGGTCTCGCACGGCACGCCGAGTATGCTGCAAGTGGCGTTAGATGTTGGTCCCGACCATCCCAACTTTCCCGTTTTACGTAAACAGCTGCTGGACATTTACCAAACTCACCTAGTCCAGGAGACCACGCTATTTCACGGTATGGCGGAGGTTTTGACCATCCTTGAGGAAATTGGCATGAATTGGGGGGTGGTCACCAATAAGCCGGCCTTTCTCACCGACCCCATTATGACGCAACTCGGACTTATGGAACGTGCGGCGACGGTGGTAAGTGGTGACACTACTCCTTTTGCCAAACCACACCCCGCGCCTTTGCTCCACGCCTGTGCGGTGGCGGGTAGTCTTCCGCAGGAATGTGTTTTTGTGGGGGATGCCGAACGTGATATAGCGGCCGGTCGTGCTGCGGGTATGGCTACCCTGGTGGCCCTATTCGGTTATCTGGCGGAGGATGATCGGCCCCACGAATGGGGCGCCGACGCCATGGTAGAAAGTCCAGCGACCATGCTTGCCTGGATCCGTGCCCAGTGAAAAGTAGGCCGTCTTTTATTTATAGGGGCGCCGGTTACCAGGTATCTTGCAATCCCATACGCGTAGTTTCTCCACATACGGTTTTTCGGTGATATTCGCCTTTGTGTATGGGTGATGCAGCCTGCGTAGGATGCGGTGAGGAACGAACCGCATCATTCGCGTTGTCCACTTTTACACCTATTTCGACGCGACGTATGTTGCCCGGATTGGGTGTACAACTCTGAGATAATTGTTGACGGTTGGAAATAACGCGCACGAATGATGCGGTTCGTTCCTCATAAGCTTCCCGTATAAAAAGGAAAGACCCGACCCACACGCATCTGCAGTACCGTCTCCACCACCATAGAGACATATTACTATGTGTAGGCCTGGCAGGAATATCGTTATTCCTCGATAAAAACAATACCTTCGCCATTAAACTACGGGCTCTGGCAAGTTAACGCGGCCAAGAGAGGCCACCTGCCTGACGATGGCGTCAATGGAAATTGGCTCAGGGATTTGCGGAAGCCATTTTAAAGTTTCGCGGACATACTTTCCCGCGCGGAACCAAGCCTTGAGGTCAATGATGCTCATGCCGACGAACTTGGTTTGTCGCCTCAAGAGATGCGAAACATTGACCATGAAGAAGGCAAGGTTGGCAGCATTGATGGCAGGGCGTTCGTTGACGGACATGAAGTCGTCGAGCCCCCAGAACTGCTTGGCGTCACGAAAGTTGAACTCGATTTGGAAGCGAAGCGAGTAATAGTCCATCAGCTCATTCCAGGCGAGGGCGAGATCGGAACTGAAGAGTAGAACATGGGCAGACTTGAGGGTTTTTAGGTTCGTTTTGATGATGATGACGACGTTGAGCAGTTCCGTGAATTTCTTGTGGCGCAAGCTCATCTGGTAGATGTCGGTACGGAGGTTGTCTTCGACCACGGAGAATTTACGGAAATGCTCGGGAAGCTGGCCGTAGTCGAGGCGAGCGCCATACTTTTTGCGTGGTCCCCGGCCGGATTGAAGACCCTCGTAGGGGAAATAAAGCGCGGAATCGTGGCGTAGCTTGGAAATGAGATGGAGACCACAGTGTCGGACCAATTGGACCCCGGCGTTGTGGCCGAGAGCCCCGTCATAGACGAAGTAGAGCAGCGGGAGGTCGGCGCCGACCAAAACCTGCAGGGCTTGGATCGCGTCCCGTAAGAATCGCTGGAATGCCGTCAGTTCTACTTCAGTGCGGACTTGGTTGCGGCTCCCCTTGGGGCGGCCGCGTCCCCGTTTGACGGTTGGCCGGGATGGAGCCGTCGGAGGTTTTTCCGGAGGGATTACCGGTAGCGTCATCACGGGATAGGACACACGGTCGTTGACCGAGGTCAGCGAGAGGCACAAATGGCATAGGCTGGGAAGCGGCTTACCGTAAATGGAGGAGAAGAACCGGCCTATCCCATGGGTATGGCGGCCCGCCTTGGGTGTCACCACTTCGTCTGCGGTGAGCAATATCACGCAGGGAACTCGCATCAGGTGGCGACGGATGAGGTGCCACTGTACTTTTTCCCACGGTATCAGGGTGTTGAAGAAACGCTGGACCGTGCGATAACTGCCGCCGGCTTCCGTCCAGCGTGAAATACCCAGCATGGTGACCCGCCCCGTCATGGTCAGAAGCGCGGCCACTACACGGGCTAGACGGCGCAAAGTGGTAGCGTTGAGGCAAGGAGCCAAACACGCCAGAAAAAATAAAAGGTCCATCGGCTCCCCTGCGAGCAGCTGGATTAGTGGCCGCTAAGTATACCCTCTAACTTCCTGTGGTCATCAAATTTGGCGAACGTATTGTAAAAAAAGACGATGTTATACGATGAAATCATACGAGATTGATATTAGCCTGCGTAGGGTACGTTGAGAAACGAACCGAATTATTCGTGTTATTCCCCACTCTCGATAATTATCTCAGGGTCACACGCCCAATTCAGACAACACACACCGTGTCGAACATAGGCGTGGAGATTGGACGACGCGAATGATGCGGTTCGTTCCTCACCGCATCCTTGTATCTACGAGGGCTGGACCAATTCCGAAAAGTCATTTCTTAGGAATGCGCATGATATGTTGTGATGGCTTCCTACTCTTCGTTAATCCTTCAAACTGGAGTCTTCGCAACATTCGGGAGTTCAGAACATCGAGATTTAGGGTAACATTGCGTCCTGGCCCAATCAGTACCAACTACTGCACAGGTTGGGTTATTGGCGGCAAACGGACGAGAGCCCCTCAGGTGACGACCTAGACGACTACCGTACCTGGCTCGCCCAAGACCGTCACACCTCCGACCCAACAACAAATGCCACGAACAACACCATCTCGATAGCAAGACGTAGCAAACATATCGAGTTCTCCCTCTGGCTTCCCTTTCGCAACACGCACCAAAATTGCGATTGCCACGCTAGTGAATGAGCAATACCTTTTCGAGGAGATTACCTGTGATGGTAAAATTAATGTCTATCCGGAAATTTATGGCCATCTTTACCATCTCGATTACCTTATTGCTGGGAATCGGGAATCTAATCGTTTGGGAAAGAAATAGCGTCGCCTTACAAGCTGCGGAAGCGGAGAAACAACGCTTATCAGATGCTGTCCTTGCATTTAAGGATGTCCGCTATCACGTCGTACAGATTCAACAATTTCTCACTGATGCCTCGGTGGTTGGTCAAGAGGATTACCATGAATCACAACCACAGCGTGATGTGGCCAAGACGATACTCACCGACCTCGCTAAATTAGTACCCAACCTCCAAAATATGCTCCATGATCTGGATAATTCCTTAGATACGCTGTATGCCACCGGAGTCCGTATGGTCCAGGCTTATGTTCACCAAGGACGCGAAGCGGGTAATGCCATCATGAAGGCCCCGGAAGATGGTTTTGACAGTGCCACCGAAACTATTGATCAATACCTCGAACGCCTGGCCAGGACCATCGATACGCAATTGGGTGTCGCTGCCGAAAGGAAACAGAAAACGATCGCAAAGATATTCGCTAGCAATGCCCTCCTCGCGATTCTCACCCTGGCTATCATCATCATTTCTAATCTGTGGTTGGCCCGATTACTTATGCGAGTACTCGGCGGTGAACCTTCCTACGCGGCAACTATCGCCCACCAAGTCGCTGCCGGAGATCTAACTGTTGAAATTCAAGATCGTAGCAAATTCTCCGATAGTTTGCTCGGTTCTATGAACGAGATGGTCTTCCAACTCCGTCAGAACCTCCGTGAAATCGAGCAGGTGAGTAAACAAATTGGTCAATCGTCCTACCAGATTACCAAGATTGCCCAGATCATCGACGAATCCAATCAGGCCGAGCAACAGCATTCAGGAGAGGTAACCAACGCCACAGCGGAATTACGTACCGCATCAGATGCTGTTATGCGTCTTGCGGAGACCGCCCGCGACCGTGCCAATCAAAATCGGGCGAGTACCGAGCGAGCAATATCTGCGGTGCAGGATAATATCGAGCAAATGCGGCGGATTATGGAGGAGGTACACCACGCTTCCAGCAAAATGGAGGAATTGGATCGCGCTAGTACGCGCATTCAAGTTATTACCACCACGATTACCGCCATCACCGAGCAAACCAACCTGTTGGCCCTAAATGCCGCCATTGAGGCCGCCCGTGCAGGGGAACATGGTCGAGGTTTTTCCGTAGTTGCCGAGGAGGTTCGTCATCTTGCGCAACGAGCAGCAGATTCTACGGCCGAGATTAACAGCATTACCGGTGAATTTAGCAAGCTCGTTAAAGAAAATGCGAGCGCCATGCACGACATTATTCAGCGCACCCAAGAAGGCATGTCACAATCTCATGATACCGGCGCGGTCATAAAAGACATTGCCCAAGATATCGTCGAAAATGCGACGACTTCACAACAAATCTCCACCCTCAGCACCGAACAAATGGAAAGGCTGTCGCATCTCCAAATCCGCCTGGAAGACCTATTCCGTACCCTAGCCGAGAGTAGCGACCGGGTTCATATCACCAATACCGTTACCCGTGACCTCTATCAGGTGACGGGAAAATTATCGGAAATGCTCCAAAACTTCCACTTTGACCGCCAGTGGACGAGCCAGCCTATCGTTAATGACCATCGCAAAACACCGCGAGCCCCCAATAACTTATTGGTCCATATCGATGTTGGCGACCGACTCTGTGAATCCATTACCGCCGATTTCAGTCTTACCGGAATGCGTCTACGTACCACAGATATGACGCTCGAAAAGGGTAAGATCTTTACCATGCAACTGATGATCCCTCACGAGAACATCAAGGAATATACCAACCAAACCCCTCTGACCTTGAAAGGGAAGATCGTTTGGCATCGCATCGAACAGGGCCAACAATATTATGGGGTGGAGTTTGTCGACACCACCAGAGAACAAAAGATACAACTTCACCGCTGCTTTGAATTCTTCAACCGTACAGCAGAATATACCGAAACCGAAGTGCCCTCTTCTCGTTCCGGGCATAGCAACGATACGGACAGGAATCGTGGATATTCAGACTATTCGCCGACGTTTGCCTAACGCCCTGTAACGTTTATTCCCTGCCTCCCTTGGTAACCGTTCACCTCTTCTCACAACGGGAGGGGGTGGACCGTGGTGACTATCTCTTTCTGTTGCTGCTCCTATGCGCCTATCTGACGACACCCTACAAATCATCAAACGCCTTCAGCGTATTACCGACGAGATCAAATCTCGTTTTGCGCGACGCGATACCGCAGTAGATCTTATTGCATTGGCCTTAGTCTGTCGTGAACCGCTGCTGCTTCTCGGCCCACCGGGTACCGGCAAGTCCGAGTTGGTGGCGCGCTTCGCGGCTGCGGTCCATTGTGAGGCATTCAAATATCTACTTACCCAGATCACCGACCCCAGCGAACTATTTGGGCCACCCGACCTTGAGCAATTTCACCAAGGCTGCTACCACATACGTACCGAAGGGATGTTACCCACCGCTCGTATTTCCTTTCTGGATGAAGTCTTCCAGGTTAGTTCAGTAATCCTTAATACTCTCATTACCTTGATCCAGGATCGGAACTTTCACAACGGTACTGAGCGCCAAACCGCACCCCTTATTACTCTCTTCGCCGCCGCACACCATATCCCCGATGATCCAACATTGCGCGCATTCTCCGACCGTTTTACCCTACGCCTCACCATGGCGCCGACCCCTGATACCTCCCTGGGTGAACTATTGGACAAAGGCTGGGCATTGGAATTGGAGCCCCCGGAAGCCATTAGCATTGATTCATCCTTTACCCCCGATCACCTAGATCAGCTCTATCAGGCCCTGCCCGAGGTAGCGGTGGACGAAGTTTCTCTCCTCTATCAAAATCTGCTGCGCCATCTGAGAACCGAGGGACTCATTCTTTCGGATCGACGTATGATAAAAGGTCTCAAGCTAATTCGCGCCGCAGCCTTGCTAGACCGCCGCGACCGTGCAAATGCCCGCGACCTTTGGCCCTTGGTCCACCTTTGGAACAATCCGGAAGAAGCCGAAATCCTACGTGAAATAATTCAACCAATCGTGGAAGAGGCCGGCGGTCCCACCTTAGAAAGCTACCGTCCCTTCGAGGATCTACGCGAGGATTTACAACTGCTCGCCAGCCGTACCCCCAATCTACACGGCGACGGAGTTTTCACCGCACACCTCACCGCCTTCGGTCAACTCCGCCGTGAATTGATGCTCCACTACCCTGATGCGGTTGAATTATTGTCCCAACTGGACGCAGAGGTCTCACGAGCACTCGAGGCCATGACAAAGAAATAGACGCCCGCCACGCAGGTTGGGTTGATTGCGTCAACCCAACCTACAACAATGGTGACAATAATCAACGCTAGAGGTTTTCGGTAACCTCTATTCATGCAATTAATGTGCTAAAGAACTTCCTCCCAAGGGTCGTAATAACTCACCCTCCCCCCAAAGCTTTTCTAGGTTATAAAAGGCGCGCACGTGGGGTTGCATAACGTGAACCACCACATCCCCCAGATCTACCAAGATCCACTCCCCTACTCGCTCGCCTTCCACTCCTAAGGGTTGGATGCCTTTTTCCTTGGCCTTGTGGACCAGGTGATTGGCTAGGCCTTTCACTTGACGATCAGAGCTTCCACTCGCCATCACCATAAAGTCGGTTATGGTGCTGTTACCACGAACATCGAGTACCTTAATCTCTTTTCCCTTGAGGTCGTCGAGGGCATCGACGGCCAAATCTTTCAATCGTTCGGCCTGCATTCGTTCTCCGCTCAGAGGCACGGCACCAGTGGCCGAGCCAATTAAGTAACCCAAGTTGCTACCTATAGCGCGCTTTTCTCCCCTCTTCCTCCGGGAAAGGGGCCGGGGATGAGGGCGTGATGCTGACGAATCAACAAATTCGCGCCCTCACCCCAACCCCTCTCCCGGGGGGAGAGGAGCTTTTTCGTTTCTCACCGCATAGGTAGCAACTTGGGTTAAGTAACACTAAGTTAAGGCCAGACAGCATAAAGTCGAGTAGAGGGAGTGTTATTGTCTTTTAGACCGCCAACAGCGACGACTCACCCCATCCGCACAATCTGATACTGCGGACCCAAGTTAAAGACAGTAAACAGCCTCTTCATTATATCTGCCCGTAGCGGGTTAAGTGGGCGGCCGACATTCTCCAGGTAGTCAGTTGCGCTTATTCGGTCTCCACTTCGCTACGAAACCACTCTCCCAAGATATGAGCTGCAGCCAATTTCACCTCGGGTAGCGGACGCGAGGCATCTATTACTCGAAAACGCTTCGGCTGCGCAGCCGCCAATGTCAAATAGGCATTCCTCACTCGCTGGTGAAATAACGCCTCCTCGCGTTCGAAACGATCCAGAATCGAACGCTGCCCCGCCCGAGAGATCCCGGTATCGACCGAAAGATCCAGCAGCAAGGTCAGATCAGGACGTAGATTCTCTTGAGTCCAGAATTCCAGGTCCGCGATTCTCTCTGCCGCGATACCTCGCCCAGCGCCTTGGTAGGCATAAGTGGCATCGGTGAAACGGTCACACAAGACCCAGGTCCCCGCCGCCAGGGCCGGACGAATCACCCTTGCCAGGTGTTCAGCACGGGCCGCAAACAACAACAGCAATTCTGCATCCACTGCCATGCCATCTTCCCGATGGCCCAACAACAGACCGCGCACCTCTTCTCCCAGTTTGGTCCCCCCTGGTTCACGCGTCACAATTACCCGACACCCCGCCGTTTCGAATAAACGCTGAAGATGGGTCAGTAGCGTTGTTTTACCACTCCCCTCAATCCCCTCAACGGTGATAAATCGTCCCCGCGTTACTGCGCTTCCCTGATTTTCCGCCAACCTCACCATGAAGCCATCGGGCTCTTCAATTTTCAGCACGCGAATTTTCCCCACGTTGCTCCCAAGGGCTTTGGAATGCAGCTCAAGCGGCCGTTCTTTCTCCTCCTAACAAAAGCGCGCACAGCTTCTTTCGTCAGCCCAACCCACGCGCCTTATCTCCCTCTCCTATTAAGGAGAGGGGGTTAGGGAGTAGGGTTGGGGGAGGAAACGATGATTACAACGCAACTGACGAAACGACGACCGAAGCCGATTTCAATAACGTTCGAAACCAACGTCGTCGTTATCACCGTGGGGGTGGTGGCCATCTAATTTTAGGGTGAAGCCTTTATTGCCGGATTGTCCGGTCATAGCGGGTGCTGTACCAGTGGCTTTAGCGGTCGCGGTACTTGCGGTTTTCTGATAACGTCGCGCACCGGTAATGGGTGGACGCTGTGGTGCGGTGATATGACCAGCATGACCAATATGACTGGCATGATTTGATGATTCTGTCCTGAGATGTTGCCGAGTATTACCCAGAGAGAAAAACGCAATGGTAGATTGTAATTGCTGGGCCTGGGCAGAGAGTTCTTCAGAGGTGGACGACATCTCTTCGGCGGCACTGGCGTTTTGTTGGGTCACCTGGTCGAGTTGCTGAATCGCTACGTTGATTTGTCCAGCCCCGGAATTCTGCTCGCGAGAGGCGACACTAATCTCGGCAACAAGACTGGCAGTACGTTGAATATCCGGTACGAGTTTAGCCAACATCTGCCCAGCCACCTCCGAGGCGCCGACAGTTTGGGTTGAGAGCAGACTAATCTCAGCCGCTGCGGTTTGGCTTCGTTCTGCGAGTTTGCGCACCTCGCTCGCGACTACCGCAAAACCTTTTCCATGTTCGCCAGCACGAGCGGCCTCGATTGCGGCATTCAAGGCAAGCAGATCGGTTTGGCGGGCAATCTCCTGAACGATGGTGATCTTCTGGGCGATAGTCTTCATGGCCGCTACCGCGTTATTTACCGCCTCGCCACTGGTCGCAGCATCAGTAGCAGATTGACGGGCTATTTTCTCGGTTTCGGTGGCGTTGTCGGCGTTCTGACGAATATTGGCGGCCATTTCCTCCATGGAAGATGACGCCTCCTCGGATGATGCAGCCTGTTCAGAAACTCCTTGCGAGAGTGTTTCGGCACTGGCACTCAATTGTGCGCTACCGGTAGCAACATTGGTGGCGGCGGTCGAGACATCAGTGACCACTTCGCGTAAACGTTCGACCATATTTTCGAGGGCAATACCTAATATGTCTTGCTCGGAGAGCCGTTTGGGTTGAACGCTAAGATCTCCCCGTGAGATCTGTTCGGCAATTCCCGCAGTGGTGCGTAGATTGGTGATCATATTTTCCAGGGCAATACCCAACATGTCTTGATCGGACAACCGCTTGGCCTGAACGCTCAAATTCCCCCGAGAGATCTGTTCGGCAATCCCGGCCGTGGTACGCAGATTGGCGATCATACCCTCTAGGGCAATCCCCAACACATCCTTTTCCGATAACCGTTTAGCCTGAACCGTAAGATTGCCCCGTGAAATCTCACTGGCGATAGTAGCTGTGGCACGGAGATTGGCGATCATTCCCTCCATGGCGATCCCTAGTAGGTCTTTTTCCGAGAGGCGCCTGGCTTGAACTGTCAGATCACCCTTGGCGATCTCCTCAGCAACCCCAGCAGTAGCACGCAGATTGGTACACATGCGATTCATTGCCGCGATTAGATCACCGATCTCTTCGCGGCCTCGGTACTCAATAGTCTGATTTAGGTCCCCTTCTGCTACTGCCAAGGCAAGCCCTCCCGCCTGCCGTAGCCCGCGCTGGATGGTGAATGAAATCCAAAACGCCACGGTGATGCTAATGAGGATTAGAGCCACCGCAATCGTGATCAGCTCTTCACGAGAATTATCAAAGATGACATCGGCCAGTTTGGTGGCTACGGTCATTTCGTCCTTATTTTGTGCAACCACATCGCTAATCGTCGTGTTTAATTTTTCCATCAAATCGTTATTCTTCCCGAGAGTCAGGGCGGTGGACATAGCTTGGCCATTCTCAAGTACCGTGTCTCGAACCTTGTGGTGGATAGCAAGATAGGACTCCCAGGCGGTGATTAACCGTTGGATATCCGCTTGTTGGTTAGCAGTCGCACGCTCCCGTAGCGAAGTGATTAGCGTCTGAATATTTTGGAGGCGCGTATCAACCCCCTTCAAGAATTCCCGCATCTTGGGGATATCGTCAAACAGGATGAGCGCAGTTTCGTCGCGCTGAATATGCATCATCTCCGTTGTGAGACGCCCGCGCGACCAAGTATTTGCCGCGGGGGTATTCCCGGTGGTGGCAGTAGTGGTGGCGTTCTCGATATCAGTCGCCGCCCTCATGGCTGTTTCAAATGCCTCATTCCCCTTCCCGAGGCTGAGAGCAATGGCCGTGGCCGTTGAACTCAACATTGCTAGTCGAAGGGTCTCATCCTGGGACTTACTGAGTTCGTCAAGAGTCAAAATAAAGCTCTCGATCTTTTTCTTTTCTTCCGCGCTGGCCAGCGCTCGCCATTCTTCAACGGCGGCCTTGACATGATTTTGCTGGTTCTTGATATGGACAACAATCTGTTTGAGCTTTCCTGGGTCAGTCTCAATAATGGCATCTTTCTCGAGACCATCCAAATTCGCTAGTTCATTGTCCAAGATGAGTACTTGCCTAGTTTTTGCAACCGGTCCACCGACCACACCATCCTGGGTGTCGTTGAGGAAACGGAGATTGCTAATCCCTAGATAAGCTGAAATTGAGCTGAGGATCAGAATAATTGTAAAGGCGGTTACCAACCGGGCCTTAATGGTGAAACGCATAGTGGTGAACTCCAAAGCTGTAATCATTCGCCCCTTACCATTGGGAGGGGAGTGAACGGTTACCCAAAGTTTATGAACATGGATGGGGCAGAAGGTAATAACTTTCACATCCATCGAGAACGATGCGTTTCCTTAAGTTAATGCGTCTTCAGGACAACGATCGAAATCCAGTCACTAATGGTTGTCCAACCATCAAATCATCCATGGTAAATACTTTATTAAGGTTGAGCACGATCACGAATCGTCCGTGGCGTCGCCCGATACCACGAATGATCTCAGAACGCCAGCGAGTACCAATCTCCGGTGGTGGGGCAACATCGCTGGAATCGAGGGCGGTCACCTCAAAAACGCGGTCGGTGAGTGCGCCAATTACGAGTGATCGTGACCCGACCACTACCTCAAGCACCATAATTCGGGTGCTGTCGGTTGGGTCCGTTAGTGGCATTCCGAATTTGACCCGCAGGTCAATTACCGGCACCGCTTGGCCACGCACGTCGATCATACCGCGTACAAATGGCGGCATATTCGGTACCTTGCTAAACGGGCAGAGATCGAGTACCTCACGCACCTGAACGACATTAAGCGCGAAGGTCTCATCACCAACGCCACAGGTCAGATATTGAATCGACTCATCTAATGCCCGGTGCTCGGTGCGTCGTTGCGCTGCGGTTGAATGAGACATTAGAGTACCTCCTCGTTTGGTAATCAGGTTGCCAGTTCGGTATTTAAGTGGCGTTTGATACTACAACGTCCTCAGAGGCAAATACCTGATCGATATCGGCAACGATGATAAATTCGTCGCCGCGTTTACCAATCGCCCGGATGAATTCGGGTCGCCAGCGCATACCAATTCTCGGCACATCCTCTATCGAAGTACCTGGTAATTCTGTCACCTCGTAGACTTTATCGGCGAGTGCCCCCACCAAAACGGTCTCGCCCTCGATTCGTATCTCGATAACAACGATGCGCGTATCTGGTGTTGGAAGAATGGGGGGCATACCGAACTTGACGCGCAGGTCAGTAACCGAGACGACCTTTCCACGCACATTGATCAGTCCCTTGATAAAGGGTCGGCTATTGGGGATGCGAGTAATCGGTACTCGATCGAGCACTTCATGGACTCGTTCCGTTTCAATAGCAAAGATCTCCCCGGCCAATCCCAGAGTTAGGACTTGAATCGCATTGCGATTGTTTTCTCCGGCATTAGTAACGTTCGAAGCTGACATCGTCGCCATCCCCTTGCAGGTGTTGATGATCGTCAAGCTTAAAGGTGTAGCCCCGGCCATTCTGATGCGTCTTAGGGGGGGCATGTTTGCCAATTGATTCTTGCTTGGTTGAGTCCGCTGGGCGTTGTTTTACCGATACGACCGACAATTTCGCCGATGCGGACCTCGCGGTGGTACGGTGAGGGCGAGGAGCGGGGGATGATTCTGAGATATTGCGGTTATAGGTAACCTTCGCCAGGGTAAAGAAGGCAATCGTCTCCTGAAGTTGCTGGGATTGCGCAGACAATTCCTCAGAGGTGGACGACATTTCTTCGGCTGCGCTGGCGTTCTGTTGCGTTACCTGGTCGAGTTGTTGGATCGCGACGTTAATCTGTTCGGCACCGGAATTTTGTTCACGAGAGGCAGAACTAATTTCAGTGACCAGGGCAGCGGTACGCTGGATATCAGGTACTAATTTTGCCAACATTTGCCCCGCTTCTTCCGAGACGACTACGGTTTGGGCCGAGAGCGTACTAATTTCCGTGGCGGCGGTTTGACTGCGTTCGGCGAGTTTACGAACCTCACTCGCTACGACCGCAAATCCTTTGCCGTGTTCACCCGCGCGCGCGGCTTCAATTGCAGCGTTGAGGGCGAGTAGATCGGTCTGACGTGCGATCTCTTGGATGATGGTAATTTTCTGGGCGATAGTCTTCATCGCTGCAACTGTTTTACCAACGGCCTCGCCGCTCTTGGCCGCATCGGTTGCGGATTGACGAGCTATTTTTTCGGTTTCGGTGGCGTTGTTGGCATTCTGACGAATATTGGCACTCATCTCCTCCATGGAAGACGAGGCCTCCTCACTCGACGCTGCTTGTTCGGAGACCCCTTGAGATAGCGTTTCGGCACTGGCGCTCAATTGTTCGCTGCCGGTGGCGACATTGGTGGCGGCGGTAGATACGTCGGTCACCACCTCGCGCAGGCGCTCGACCATAGTCTCTAGGGCAATACCGAGAGCATCCTTATCAGAGAGCCGCTTGGTCTGAACGGTTAGATTGCCTTTTGCGATCTCCTCGGCAATCCCTGCGGTGGCACGAAGATTAGCGCACATACAATTCATTGCGTTGATCAAATCGCCAATCTCTTCACGGCCTCGGTATTCGATAGTTTTGGTCAGATCCCCTTCGGCCACGGCTTGGGCAAGCTCTCCTGCCTGTTGCAAGCCACGGCGGATAATAAATAGGATCCACAATGCCGCCATAATGCCGAGGAGGAGCGAAAAACCGGTAGCAATCATTAGTTCGCCACGGGCGTCATCATAGATATTATCTGCTTGTTTGGTTGCAGCGACCATTGCGTCCTTATTTTGTGTCACAATATCCGCGACGATGGTATTTAACCGCTCAAGCAATTCATGGTTCTTGCCCAGCGCCAGAGAAATAGCAAAGGCCTTACTGTTATCGAGTACGACCTCACGGATCTTATGATGAATGGTTAGATAGCTGTCCCAGGCCGTCATTAACCGCTGCACCTCCGCTAATTGTCCAGAGGCGACTCGTTCACGTAGGGAGGTAAACAAAGTTTGGATATTTCTAAGGCGTTCATCGACCCCCTTCAGAAACTCGTGCATCTTTGGGATTTCGTCGAGCAGGATGAGGTAGGTTTCGTCGTGTTGGACACGCGCCATTTCGGTGGTAATGCGTCCAAGGGTAGCGATAACGCGGGTATCGTTATTAGTGGTAGCGGGGGGGGCGGTAGTAATGGATCGATCAAGGTCGGCAGCCACTTTCATAGCCACTTCGAATGCCTCACTGGCCTTTCCGGTACTAAGTGCAGTGACGGTTAAGACTGAATTTAACATAGCCAAGCGTAGCGTTTCCTCCTGAGACTTGGTTAGTTCATTCAGGATGGAGACAAACTTTTCGATCTTTTTCTTTTCATCAGGATTTGCCAACGCTTGCCATTCCTCAATAATTTCCTTTATTCTGGACTGTTGATTCTTGATGTCGAGAACGATCTGTTTGATTTTTCCGTTATCCGTTTCAATAATAGCATTTTTCTCAAGACCTTCCAGGTCAGATAGTATGGCGTCGAGGGTTAGGATGAGCCGGGTTTTAACAACAGGTCCCTCCACCACGCTATCTTGGGTTTCGTTGAGAAGTCGGAGGTTGCTAATTCCGAAAAAAGCCGAAATGCTCGTCAGCACTAAGATTGATGCAAAGGCAGCAACCAATCGAGCTTTGATGGTGAAACGCATAATATTTCTCCTAGTAAGAGTTTCGACTTAATCTAACCTAAGCCCGTAGGATGCGGTGAGGAACGAATCGCATCATTCGCGTTATTTTCCACCTTGATAACTAACCCAAGTTGCTACCTTAGCACGCCTTTCTCCCCTCTCCCTTCGGGAGAGGGGCCGGGAGCGAGGGCGTGATGCTAACGAATCAATAAATTCTCACCCTCACCCCAACCCCTTTCCCGAAGGGAGGGGGCTTTTTCGTTTCTCATCGCATGGGTGGCAACTTGGGTTAACTATCTCAGGGTTACACGCCCAATCCAGGCAATACACACCGCGTCGAACATAGGCGTAGAGGTTGGACGACGCGAATGATGCGGTTTGTTCCTCACCGCATCCTACGTGGGCTATTGCCGAACGGGTGTTTGGGGAACCGCTCCCATTCTAAGCGTAGTTTCACGTTCGCGGGCGAATTGGATCAGGTGAGGAATGTCGAGAATTAGGGAAACCCCGCCATCGCCAAGAATAGTCGCGCCGGAGAAGCCTTCCAAGTCACGATGCAGACGGGAGAGCGACTTGATCACCGTCTGATGCTGGCCAATTACCTGATCAACCACCAACCCGATGCGCGATTCGCCGAATGCGACAATAACCACCTTTTGGATATCGGGGACAGTTCCCGGCATGTTGAATAACTGCCGAAGACGAATGAAAGCGACAATCTCGCCGCGAATATTGAGAAAGCTTCGACCATCAGAGCGATCATTCTCTTGGCGGGTAAGTTCCACACACTCCTCAACGGCAGTGAGCGGAATGACATAACGCTCGTCACCCATTCGTACCAATAGCCCATCGATAATAGCCAAGGTCAGCGGTAGTTTGAGCGTAATTGCAGTACCTCGACCAATAGTGCTGCTAATATCGATACTGCCACGCAGGCTGTCGATAGTGCGTTTAACAACATCCATACCCACGCCACGACCGGACATATTGGTTACCGTGGTGGCGGTCGATAGACCAGGTTGAAAGATACAGGCAAATAACTCTGCCTCGCTGACCTCTTGGCCGGATTGAAGCAAGCCGCGCTCCTCTGCTTTGGCACGAATGGCGGTGCGATCCAGCCCGCGCCCATCGTCCTCAATGGTGATCAATACCTGAGCGCCCGAATGAATCGCGGACAGATGGAGTTTTCCCGATACGGGTTTATCGTGGGCCTGTCGTTGCGCTTTATCCTCAATGCCATGATCAATGGAATTGCGGATCAGGTGAACCAAGGGATCGTTTAGATTCTCGATGACGGTCTTGTCGAGTTCGGTTTCTTCGCCAGAAGTGGTCAATTCGACCGATTTACCGAGTTCGTGCGACAGATCATGGACTACTCGACGAAATCGACCAAAGAGAGTGCCAATCGGTAACATGCGTACGCTCATGGTCGTATCGCGTAATCCGGCGGCCAGGCGTTCGATATCTTCAGCAATGGATTTAAGGAGGGGGCTATTCTCGGTTGCGGCAACCTGTTGGAGTCGAGCCTGGGCAATGACTAATTCTCCAACCTGATCCATTAGACTATCGAGACGCTCGGCGGGGACGCGAATAGTGCTCCCCGAGGTTGCACTTTCCCGCGCTTTGGCGGCCTGCGCGAGGTGATTTTGTTCACTGAGTGCGGCGGCCAGGTGATCTTTCGAGACTTTACCCGACTGCACCAACATCGTTCCGAGTCGTTGCTGTCGTTGGAGTTCTTCTTCAACGTCGGCGGGGGCAATATCCCCGCGCTTGACAAGAATTTCACCAAGCCGTGGCGGTGATGCGTCCTTTTCGAACGGGAGTTCGTCGATGACCAATTCCGAACGGTCGGCAACAAAGATGAAAATATCATCAAGCGTCGCACGATTCGCCCGGGTGGTTAGCATTAGATCCCAACCCAGGTAACACTTCGTGGATTCCAAATTGGGAAGCAAAGGCACCCGATCGGTCATTGGCACTACGGTACAGGGGCCAAGTGCGCGTAATTCGTCCAAGAGCAGGAGCGGATTGCCTCCAAATTCCAACATATCACGGCTGGGGTACCAACGGATATGAAAGATACGTTCCAGATTGGGAAGCGGGGTAGGGCTAGCGGGGGATGGAGTAGGCGTAAGAGATTTCTGTGAGGAGGAATGACCGGTACCAGCGGTGAGATCGGCAAACGCGGCCAGAAGTGCCCCACCGCGTACCCGGTCGGCCTGCTCGGGGTGCTCCAATAATATTCGTAGGTGGTCGAGTGCCGCGAGGGTGAGTGATACCAGATCGGCGCTTGCCGCAAGGGTACCATCGCGTACCTTTTGAAAGGCGCTTTCGATATGGTGGGTAAATGAGGCAAGCGCATCCCACCCAAACATTGCGCCAGAACCTTTGATCGTATGCAGGGCACGAAACGCCTGATCGACCAATTCGAGATTATCGGGGGAGTTTTCCAGGTCGAGCAGGCTGGTCTCAAGCTGGATGAGAAGGTCCGCTGCCTCCTGCTTGAAGATTTCCGACGGATTCGCCGTGTGTGCCATGCTACCTTTTCCGTGAGATGAGATTTAAAGGGAGAATCGGTCAATAAGGATCGCAATTTAGTTGCGGTTCAGGGAATAAAGTTTTTATAGCAAGAAAACGCCGTTGGCCCCAACCCGAAACCCGATCTAGTCTTTTAACCCAACACTTTCTTGACCACGCTACGTAATTGTTCAGGGGTAAACGGTTTGGTGATCCATGCGGTGGCACCAACGGCGCGCCCTTCTTGTTTTTTCGCCTCATCGGTGACCGTGGTGAGTAAAACAATGGGAGTGAATTTGTAACCAGGCGTGGTCCGTACCTGCCTGATCAATTCAATGCCGTTGAGATTGGGCATGTTGATATCGGTAATAATCATATCGACGGCCGTGGTCTTGAGTTGTACCAATGCCTCTTGGCCATCGGAGGCCTGAACTACTCCATAACCAGCCGACTCCAACGTAATAGTGACCACCTGGCGGACACTGGCGGAGTCATCAACGGTCAGTATTGTCTTCTTGGTCATTATTTTGTCCTCTCAATTCTTGCCACACCAAAACGGGTCATCACCAAGATTGGGTGGTCCCTCATGGGTCGTGGTCAGAGCGCTGGAGACCAGGACGGTGCGTAACGTACCCCTCGGGGCGGTCCCCCACCGTAGGGTCTTGCCCGCCTGAGCGGCACTGGCGCGTAACGCAACCAGTAACTGAACACCCGCCATGTCTACCGCATCAAGGTTAGAGGGGTCAAGGACAAGGTGATCGGATTGAGCCAAGGCGTTGATAAGTTCGGGTTGCCAGGATTCAACCTCGTTGATGGTGAGGCGTCCGTCGAGGGAAATCGTTAGCCAGCCTTCCGCTGAAATAGACCCAAGCAGAGCCCCTGTACTCGGGGATGATTGGTTAACTGACTGTTCAGCCAGAGTATTTGTCATGTTGATCCCCCGTTTTAGGTCTGTTCGTGAAACTGATTAGGGAGGAAGCTATCACAGCTATGTGGGAGTAGGACCCAACGATCACCCGCTATAGACCAGGCCTGATCACTGAACGGCAAAGGGTCCATTTTTCCGTGAAATCCGCGAGATTGTACTCTCCGTCTGTTGTAGAAACCTAGGGTTTGGATTTTGAGTGATCGTAGGATCGGCCACTGAGGGAGGGAAGAAAGAAGAATGGCGTGCCAAGTAGTTGTTTAAGTGGGACAACTAAGGTGTCGCGGCTTAGACGGATAGCCCCGTGGTTATCCCCATAGTTCTTCGTGGGGTTCTGGTTTAGACTGCGGCCCATTTTTTGATGATAAATCCATACCATAATGAGGAGATTCTATGTACGGTTTTGACATCGCGGTCTCTGGTTCGTTGGACGAGGCGCTCCTGCGCGTGCGTGAGGCATTGGCCCGTGAGGGTTTTGGCGTCCTTTTCGATATTGATGTTCAATCAATCTTCAAGACAAAACTTGGTGTGGATTCTCGACCCTATCGCATCCTGGGAGCATGTAATCCCGGTTATGCCCATCGTGCATTGGGAGTAGACCCCGACATTGGACTGCTATTACCCTGTAACGTAATTGTACGAGAGGAAGAAGACGGTCGATTCACCGTAGCCTTCATGGACCCGAATGCATTGCTAACCTTGGTCGGACGCCCCGGGATAGCCCCTATCGCTGAACAGGTACGTACCTCTCTCATGAAGGCGCGCAATTCTCTCGATGCCTAGAAGAAGTTAGGCGTCGGAATCGTTTTTGGTATAGTCGGCTTCGTCGAAATCAAGAAACGAGAATTTATTAGATATTATCGGAAACTCTAACCTCACCCCGCCCCCTCTCCTTGCCAAGAGAGGGGGTGGAAAGTTTCCGGTAATATTTATTAACTTGTGTGGTTGTGGAAACGCCAACGGCACGATTTCATGAGACATACTAACCGGCGCGTTGGTTAGGGGCAGGTACAAAATAATAGAAGCCATCGTTGAACAATGATACTGGCATAGAATATCCTCTATATGTTCTTGGTAATATTACCATTGTCGTCAGAACAATACGTTCGCCAAATTTGATGACCACAGGAAGTTAGAGGGTATACTTAGCGGCCACTAATCCAGCTGCTCGCAGGGGAGCCGATGGACCTTTTATTTTTTCTGGCGTGTTTGGCTCCTTGCCTCAACGCTACCACTTTGCGCCGTCTAGCCCGTGTAGTGGCCGCGCTTCTGACCATGACGGGGCGGGTCACCATGCTGGGTATTTCACGCTGGACGGAAGCCGGCGGCAGTTATCGCACGGTCCAGCGTTTCTTCAACACCCTGATACCGTGGGAAAAAGTACAGTGGCACCTCATCCGTCGCCACCTGATGCGAGTTCCCTGCGTGATATTGCTCACCGCAGACGAAGTGGTGACACCCAAGGCGGGCCGCCATACCCATGGGATAGGCCGGTTCTTCTCCTCCATTTACGGTAAGCCGCTTCCCAGCCTATGCCATTTGTGCCTCTCGCTGACCTCGGTCAACGACCGTGTGTCCTATCCCGTGATGACGCTACCGGTAATCCCTCCGGAAAAACCTCCGACGGCTCCATCCCGGCCAACCGTCAAACGGGGACGCGGCCGCCCCAAGGGGAGCCGCAACCAAGTCCGCACTGAAGTAGAACTGACGGCATTCCAGCGATTCTTACGGGACGCGATCCAAGCCCTGCAGGTTTTGGTCGGCGCCGACCTCCCGCTGCTCTACTTCGTCTATGACGGGGCTCTCGGCCACAACGCCGGGGTCCAATTGGTCCGACACTGTGGTCTCCATCTCATTTCCAAGCTACGCCACGATTCCGCGCTTTATTTCCCCTACGAGGGTCTTCAATCCGGCCGGGGACCACGCAAAAAGTATGGCGCTCGCCTCGACTACGGCCAGCTTCCCGAGCATTTCCGTAAATTCTCCGTGGTCGAAGACAACCTCCGTACCGACATCTACCAGATGAGCTTGCGCCACAAGAAATTCACGGAACTGCTCAACGTCGTCATCATCATCAAAACGAACCTAAAAACCCTCAAGTCTGCCCATGTTCTACTCTTCAGTTCCGATCTCGCCCTCGCCTGGAATGAGCTGATGGACTATTACTCGCTTCGCTTCCAAATCGAGTTCAACTTTCGTGACGCCAAGCAGTTCTGGGGGCTCGACGACTTCATGTCCGTCAACGAACGCCCTGCCATCAATGCTGCCAACCTTGCCTTCTTCATGGTCAATGTTTCGCATCTCTTGAGGCGACAAACCAAGTTCGTCGGCATGAGCATCATTGACCTCAAGGCGGTGGTGTTCCAGACCTGGATATGGCCAGTAATGTTCCATAATTTAGATATTTTTCAGACTAAGACGCCAAATTCATAGCGATTTATGAAGAGACCAATCACAATATCATGCATTTTCTCAAGTTTGGAGAAGCAAATGGTTTTCCGGGCAAGCCGTTTGATAGGCACTGGTCTATTTTGATTCTTGCTATAATCGATTGAAAATTATACGCTATTCTATCTTAAGCTAAAATCATCCCATTTCCTGATAATTTGAAGAAGCTCTTAATGTTGACCACAATCCGCTGCCTTCATTGCAATTCTGAAGACTGCCGTATCTCCAAAACTTATAATACATCCAGCAACGGCAGCAGAAATCTTTATGAATGCAATAGCTGTCGGAATGTTTTTTCAGAAACAAAAGGAACATTTATGGAGAATATACTAACCTGCGCGTTGGTTAGGGGACAAGCAAGTAAAAATAATCTATTATTAGTCCAACCAAAAAATAAGACATGAAATTGCTAAAATTATGAAAAATTCTGATGGACGTTCTCTCGATCACTCTACCCTTGAGTATATAAGGCTTCAAGCAGTAAAAGCTGTACGTAAAGGAATGTCTCCTAGGGAGGTGGGCGAGATTTTCGGTATGCACCGATCGAAGGTGTACGAATGGGTGAAGAAGGCAAAAGAGATGGGTCTAGCTACGTTAAATGCGAAACCTGTCCCTGGAAGAAAATCCTTCATCAATGAACAGCAAGAAGGAATACTCGTATTCTGGCTGTGCGCATTTACCCCATTGGATTTTGAATTCTCGACAGTCTTATGGACAACTGAAATGATAAAGACATTAATAGAGAGGAAATTTTCTATTTACATGAGTCGTTCCGCGGTGGGCCGTTTTTTGCGCCGCATTAATTTAACTCCACAACGGCCAGTATATCGTGCGATAGAGAGGGACCAATTTTCAGTAGATAATTGGATTAACAAAGAGTTTCCTAGAATCAAAGAGTTGGCAAGTAATGAGGGTGCTATAATCTATTTTCTTGATGAGGCTGGGGCGCGCACCGATTATCACGCGGGTACAACTTGGGGGCTAGAAGGTTTAACTCCCATAATTCCCTCCACTGGTGGACGTTATCGCATAAATATGATCGCTGCGATAACTTCTGAAGGAAAGATGCATTTCCAAATAGGTCCCTCATCGCTCAATGGTGGTGCGTTTGTTGAATATCTAAAAATTTTGGCTCAAGAGAATTCATGCCCCATCTATATTGTAACAGACGGGTATTCTGCCCATCATGCAAAAGTAGTTAAGGAATATCTGGAGACGACAAATGGAAAGGTTAAAATATTCTTTCTTCCCACCTATTCTCCACACCTTAATCCTGTCGAGCTAGTATGGAGCAATATTAAGACACAAGGAATTGCGCGTCACCTTATTCGTAATGTGGAGGAGTTAAAAAATAAAGCTACTCAACTTTTAGAGGATTTAAAAAAATCGCCAGAGAAAGTCAGAGAACTTTTTAAAGAAGAATCCGTCCAATATGCTATTTAGCTGGAGTCCCCTAACCAACGCGCAGGTTAGTAATGGCGAAGGTATTGTCAGAACACACAATATTTTACTATTACCTACCGACACTGATTTTATAGGTAATATATAGTAAAATGAACATCCTGTTTTTAGATGATAGCGATGAGCGTTGGCTAATTTTCAACAAATTCACGCAAGGATTCAAAAGGGTTGATTTTATAACAACCTCATCCGGGGCTATACAACTACTACAGTCAGAACAATACGACGCGATTTTCCTTGATTACGACCTTGGAAAAGATGGTATTGAGGCTAACGAAGAGAACGGCTTGAAAGTTGCCGAGTGGATTTCCGCTAACCTAAGTTATCAGCCAAAAATAGTTTTACATACTGGGGATTTGAATGGTGCGGAGAAAATGTGCCACACCTTGAAACAGGGAGGATTTAAAAGTAACCATACTCCATTTATGGAGTTAGTTGCTACTTTGCATCATATAGAGTCGTTACGATAATTGTTGCGCAAGGGATGATATTAGTATGAATGCAGCAGGCTCTTTTTCTCAGTGGCGACTGGTTATTTACACAACGATCTTTATTACACTATTGGGCGGCGCCATCCTATTCTATCGCGCACAGGAACGGCTTTTCCGCCACGAGGTCGAAGTCAATCTACTCGCCATCGCCAATCTCAAGATTGAGCAGATTGTGCAATGGAGGACTGAGCGACTGGACGATGCCGCTGCAGTCAGCGATAGCGTATTTCTGATCGATGCGGTTACTCGTTGGCTGTCCCAGCCCGAACCTGAGCTGACAGCTAACCTACAAGATCGCCTGAATAGCATGGGACGGAGAAAACATTATCAGGATGTCATCCTGGTTGATGTGCAAGGCCAGATGCGCCTCCATGCCGATGACCGACCCCTTACCGTGCTCAACACCATGGAAATGGCCATCGTAAAGCAGGCGTTGCGCGATCAGCATTCAGTGATGACTGACCTACATATTGATAACGACAACGATTCGTTTATCCATATCAATGTCGTGGCCCCACTATTTACCAAAGGGGAAGGGTCCACAACTATTCCGCTCGGCGCACTGATCTTGCGTACTAACGCGGACCATTTCTTCTACTCAATGCTCCAATCCTGGCCAACGCAGAGCAACACTGCCGAAACATTACTGGTACGACGGGACGGGGATAACGCGCTGTTTCTCAATAACCTGCGCCACCAGGCCGATACTGCCCTGAAATTGCGCATCCCTCTGACCACGCGAGAGGTGCCAACCGTCATGGCCATCAATGGGCGTGAAGGTTTCGCGGAGGGGATCGATTATCGCGATGTCGCGGTCATGTCGGTACTGAAAGCTATCCCCAATACCCCCTGGTTCATAGTCACCAAGATCGATACCGCAGAGGCTTTGGCCGATTGGCAGAGGCAATCGGTGACGATCTTGCTCTTGATCGGATTACTGCTGGTAGCCGCAGCCAGCACAGCAATTAGGCAGCACAATGCCTCTACCCAATACCGCGTATTGTTCCAGGTCGAGGCGGCACGGCGCGAAAGCGAAAGCCGCTATCACGTTACGCTGATGAGCGTCGGCGATGCCGTGATCGCCACCGATGGCCAGGGTCGTATCATCATCATGAATCCGATTGCGGAAACGCTGACCGGCTGGCGTGAGGTGGAAGCCATCGGGCGACCGCTCGATGAGGTGTTTGTCATCATCAATGAAGAGACGCGGCAGCCGATCGAGAGTTCAGTAACGCGTGTATTGCGCACCGGCATCGTCGTTGGCCTGGCCAACCACACCCTCCTGATTGCGCGCAACGGTAGCGAATCGCCCATCGCCGACAATGGTGCTCCACTCCGCGATGCGAAT
Source organism: Gammaproteobacteria bacterium (assembly GCA_963575655.1). Taxonomy (NCBI): domain Bacteria; kingdom Pseudomonadati; phylum Pseudomonadota; class Gammaproteobacteria; species Gammaproteobacteria bacterium. The sequence goes on from CAUYTY010000144.1 coordinate 28,196, forward strand.
GGCACGATCATCGGTGTGGTACTGGTCTTCCGCGACCAAACCGAGGAACGCCGTGCCCAAAACGAACTCGAACACCACCGCCAGCATCTCGAAGATCTCGTCATCACCCGCACCGACGAATTGATCAAGGCCAAGGAAATGGCCGAGGCTGCGAATGAGGCCAAGAGTGTCTTTCTCGCCAATATGAGCCACGAGATCCGAACACCGATGAACGCCATCATGGGCTTTACCGATCGTCTGCGCCGCCATACGCAGGATACCGAACAGCGGGACAAGTTGGATAAGATGGACACCGCCGCCCGCCATCTGCTCTCCATCATCAACAAAGTCCTTGACCTTTCCAAAATCGAGGCAGGCAAACTGGTACTCGAAAAATCGGATTTCGAGTTTGAAAAGGTAGTGAAGGATGTCTGCGCCCTAGTCCATGACGAAAGCCAAGCACGCGGGCTTGAACTCACGGTGGATATCGATCCTTCCTTGTCGAGACCGCTACGCGGCGACCCGACTCGACTGAGCCAGGTATTGCTGAATTACCTGGGAAATGCCCTCAAGTTCACAGAACGCGGCAGAATTTCCATCCATGCCATTGTCATTGATGAGTGTGATAGCAACATCAATGTACTCTTCAAAGTTCGGGACACCGGCATCGGTATCGAGCCGAAAGATCAAGCGCGATTGTTCGCAGCATTCGAGCAGGCCAATGGATCCACCACGCGCAAATACGGTGGCACGGGATTAGGGCTCACCATTACACGACATCTAGTACAGCTCATGGGGGGAGAGGTTGGCGTCGAAAGTCAACCTGGGATTGGCAGCACTTTTTGGTTTACCGCCCGTTTAGAGAAACTCGGGCAGTCGAATGATAACGCCTCAGCGGACGAATACCGAAAATCCACTGCGCAGTGGGCGCTCCGACATGAATATCGCGGTGTCCGCATCTTGGTGGCCGATGATAATGAGAACAATCAGGAGGTGATGCTCGGTTTGCTGAACGAGGCGGGACTAACGGCTGATCTCGCCGCCAATGGCGTCGAAGCGGTGAAAATGGCACAGCGGACCAGCTACGACCTGATCCTGATGGATGTCCAGATGCCAATGATGGACGGCTTGGCAGCGACACGAGAAATCCGCGCCTTGCCTCAGGGCCGAACCGTACCCATCCTCGCCACCACCGCCAACGCTTTCGATATGGATTGCAAAAATTGCCTAACGGCGGGGATGAACGCCCATGTTGCCAAACCGATCAATCCCGACAAGCTGTTCGCTGCCCTGTTGACTTGGCTTCCCAAGCCAGTATTACCTGGAGAAGTAGACAACAGGTTACGAAAGCACTCCGAGTCCAGGGAAAGCGACGACGCTGAACAAATCCTGCGGCGCGAGTATCACGATGCACGGCTACTGTTGGTCGAGGATGAACCGTTTAACCAGGAAATCGCCTTGGAAATGCTGGGGGAGGCGGGACTAACCGCCGATCTCGCCGCCAATGGCGTCGAAGCGGTGGAAATGGCGCGGCAGGGTACCTATGACTTGATCCTGATGGATATGCAACTGCCAGTGATGAACGGTATCGTAGCAACTAGAATGATCCGGCGGCTGCCAGGCCGCGAGCACATTCCAATCGTAGCAATGACGGCCTCTGCCTTTTCCGAGGACAGGCAGCGTTGCTTAGAAGCCGGGATGAATGATCACATCACCAAGCCGATAGAAGCTCATCAAATATTTGGGACGATTCTGAAGTGGTTGGACGGTGTCGTAGATGGACATAATCATTAGACCTTATCGGGAACCCCCTACCCAGCCCCTGCCTGACAACGCAACCTCATGATTTATATTGACTGTAGTGGGTGATGGGGAGGTTTCCGATAAGGTCTATTGATTGAACACGTTGTAACTTAGTTAACCCAAGTTGCCACCTTGCGCACTTTTCCCCTCTCCCTCCGGGAGAGGGGCTTTTTCGTTTCTCTCCGCATAGGTGGCAACCTGAGTTGAGCTTTCTTCGTCAGATCAACCTACAACTACTCACCACCCGCATTACTCATCCGACATTCTCGTTCGGCCTCGCCCCCTGATCCTGGAATCCCCGTGTCTTTCACCACCACGCGAGCGGGTTCACGTTCAAAGTGTACTCGTCGCTGCATCTCCGGGGTCATGTAGACCGTTCCTTTATCGTCCACCAATAACACGCTGGTTAGACCCATCTTGCCAGCAATATGAGACCAACAGCGTTCCCCTCCGACCACCATACCTTTGGTGGATGCGTCGCTCCAGATTCCGTCTGGATGGATCACGGTTGCGGAGACAATACCATCTACCGGCATTCCGGTACGCGGGTCAATAATGTGCTGATAACGTTTTCCTGAATACTCCCGAAACCTTTCGTAATTACCAGAGGTGTGCATCCCCTCGGATGTTGGCCCCAATTCCACCGAGGCCAATATTCCATTTCCCTGAGGATGGCGGATACCAATCCGCCAGGGTCGATCGCCACGACGCCCAATAACCTCTAGGCCACCCCCGGCATTAAAAATAGCATTGTTAATACCCATCTCTCCCAATTTATTTATCACCAGATCGCCGGCATAGCCTTTGGCAATTCCGCCAAAGTCTAATTCCACCGCAGGATTACGCGAGCGAACCACATCGCCCTCGATGGTCAAGTCGAGCGTGGAGGGGTGTTGAGCGACCAATAGGGCCACCTCGGCACGAGTAGGAGGCGGTCCCGTGGGGGGAAGGTCTTGATGAAAACCCCACAACCCGATGAGATGCCCAACGGCGGGGTTGAACATGCCCTCGCTACGTCGTTCAGCCTCCTGGGAGGTACGGATGAGGGTAAGCAGACGGGGACTCGCCCGGAACGGTTCACCCCGTGTAATGGCCTGGTTGAGACGAGTTACCTCACTCGGCTGCCAGGCGTGCCAATCGTGGTGCATCGTCTGGAGATCGGCCTCTACCGCCGCTGCCGCCTCCTGCGCCCGTTCCTTGGATACCCCCCACAAAGTGAGATTCACCATGGTTCCAAAAATGTAGAACGTTTGTTCAAAAAGGGGCTCCGGCGCTGGTGAACAACCCGCCACCAAAAACAATACCCAGACTCTCAGAAAAACAAAATTTGCTCTACGCAAAGAATACAATCCACTCGTTGGTGGTATCACGAGTTCATTCGCCCTGTTAAGATGCCTCGTACCGAGACAATTTTGATTCGACCTATCGTTCATCCGGGATTATACCTATGCTAATTTTTTTCCAGCTTCTCTCAATGCTCATCGTCATTTTGATCGCGGCGGAGATATTTACCAACGCCCTCGAACACCTTGGAGAAAAGCTGGGGATTTCAGAAGGTGTCACTGGGTCTCTATTCGCAGCGGTGGGCACCGCACTCCCCGAAACAATGGTACCACTCGTTGCCCTGCTGGCCGGTACCGCTAATATCAAAGTCAACGAGGAAATTGGTATAGGCGCCATATTAGGTGCGCCGCTGATGCTCTCTACCCTTTCCATATCGCTCATGTCCTTCGCAGTGTTACGCCAGCGCGGTATCCATGGAACTTTCACACCGGAACTCACCGGACTAACTCGAGACCTCAATACATTTTTATTGGCCTTTGCCCTGGCAACTTTGGCGCTATATATCCCCCACGATCACACAGTCATCCATGCAACGCTGGCCATTAGTCTGGTCCTTATTTATTTCATCTACATCCTACTCACGATTCGTGCCTCCGAAGACCTCGTAGCCGAGGGTCATGGCACTGAGGCCGAGGGTCCCATGCTATTGGCTCGGATAGGGCTTCCTCAGAATATTGCAGTCATCGTAGTCCAACTGATCCTCGGGGTTGCAATGTTAGTGGGAGGGGTCAAGGGATTCATCCTGGGGGTAGAAGCCGGCGCAAAAATGCTGGGAATCTCCGCTTTGTTATTATCGCTCTTGATCATCCCAATCGCCACCGAGTTGCCCGAAAAAGTCAACAGTATTCTCTGGATACGCCGCCGCAAGGATACCCTAGCCTTTGGCAATATCACTGGCGCGATGGTATTCCAAGGTACCCTGCTACCCGCCATTGGAATTACCCTTACCTCCTGGGAACCACGCACCGAGATATTGACCGGCGTAGTTTTGACCTTAGTCGGCACCTTATGGATACGTATCCTCCTGTTGCGCAGCGAGATTAAGATCTGGCACCTGTGGTTTAATAGTGCGCTGTATATTATCTATCTGACCATTTCATTGTCGTAAAGTAACCAATAGTTTTAAGTTCAGCGACTAGCCATCAATAAAATACCCGCATGATTCGGCAATCATGCGGGTATTTTATTGGATGGCAGGTTATCGAATCCTGGGCAATCCGCTATCCCCCACCAAATTTCATATCCTCGAAAAACCGCTTAACACCATCGAACCAGGAATTGGCGCGGGGATTATGCTTCTCGTCACTGGTGCGCAGGCTGTTCTCGAATTCCTGGAGGATATCTTTCTGCTTACGGTTGAGGTTCACCGGGGTTTCGATCACCACCCGACACAAGAGGTCACCCGGTGGTCCACCATGAACCGAACGCACCCCCTTACTGCGTAAGCGGAAGACCTTACCACTTTGAGTCTCGGGAGGAACCTTGAGTTTCACACGACCGTCCAAGGTCGGCACGTCCAATTCTCCGCCGAGGGTTGCTACGACGAAACTGATCGGGACCTCGCAATGCAGGTCATTCTCTTCACGCGAGAAAATGGGGTGTTCCTTGACCTGAATTTGAACATAAAGGTCACCCGAAGAACCACCGTGCTCACCCGATTCGCCTTCTCCAGCGAGACGAATCCGATCACCGGTATCTACTCCCGACGGAACCTTAACGGAAAGGGTCTTCTGATCCTGGACCCGCCCACGACCACTACAAGTCGGGCAAGGGTCCGTAATTACTTGGCCACGACCATGACAACGCGGGCAGGTCTGCTGGACCGAGAAAAATCCTTGCTGCATCCGTACTGCCCCACGTCCATTACAAGTAGCGCAAGCCGTTGGAGAGGTACCACGCTTAGCGCCGACTCCACTGCACGCTTCGCAGGGAAGCATGGTAGGCACACGAATCTTGACGGTGGTTCCAAAGACTGCTTCTTCCAGGGACAGGTCCAAGGTGTAGCGCAGATCAGCCCCTCGGAAAGAACGGGATCCACCTCCCCCACCGCCACCTCCACCACCGCGACTCCCCCCGAAGATGTCGCCGAAGACATCACCGAAGATCTCGGAGAAATTCGCTCCCGCCCCAAAACCCGCTCCCGGACCCGCTCCGGCCCCCACAGAGGAATCTACCCCAGCGTGACCGAATTGGTCATAAGCCGCCCGCTTGCGAGGGTCGGTGAGCATTTCATATGCCTCCTTGCATTCTTTGAACTTTTCCTCAGAGTCCTTATCCCCCGGATTACGGTCGGGATGGAATTTCATAGCGAGACGCCGGTAGGCCTTCTTGATGTCGGCCTCGGCGGCATTTTTCGCTACTCCTAGTACCTCGTAATAATCTCGCTTGGCCATTGCAGTCGCCGGACGGGCATCGCCCATGGTCGTCTAAAAGGTAAGCGTCCCGCTTGAGAAACGAATGAAGCATGGCGAGCGCACCCAAACAACACGCTGTTACCAATTCTCACCCGTTGCTCGAGAAGAACGAATGGATATAACCGTTGCTGCTCTCCCAACACAACGATGCGTGCGTCCTCACAGACGCACGCATAGTCGATGGGATCAACTCTCTTTTATATTTTCACACATTTATTATTTCTTGCCACGGCCAACTTCCTCGAATTCGGCATCTACTACATCGCCATCCCCTCCCCTGCCGCCGCCAGCCTCGTAGCCGCTCGGTCCATGACCACCACCGGGGCCACCAGGACCGCCAGGACCACCGAAACCACCAGGGCCTCCGAAACCACCCGGACCACCGGGACCACCGGCACCGCCACCGGATTGGGCGTAGATCTGCTCGGCCATCTTACCCGCCGCCTCGGAGAGGATACGTGCCTTGGCCTCAATGACACCCTTATCTTCGCTCTTAAGCACTTGCTCCAGGTCGCGTATCGCCGCCTCGATGCTGGCGCGCTCCGTCCCGCTCACCTTCTCGCCCAGGTCAGAGAGAGACTTCTTGGTGGCATGGACCAAGGCATCGGCTTGGTTGCGAGTATTGATCAATTCCTGGAACTTGCGATCCTCAGCGGCGTGAGCCTCCGCATCCTTAACCATGCGGCTGATCTCATCCTCGGAGAGTCCGCTGGAGGCACGGATAACAATTGATTGCTCGCGGCTGGTGGCCTTGTCTTTGGCGGAAACATTGAGGATACCGTTGGCATCGATATCGAAGGTAACCTCGATCTGCGGTACCCCACGCGGTGCGGGGGGAATACCACTTAGGTCGAAGCGGCCGAGCGACTTGTTGGCCCCGGCCATCTGACGTTCGCCTTGGAGGACGTGGACCGTCACTGCAGTCTGACCATCTTCTGCTGTGGAGAAGACTTGGTTGGCACGGGTCGGGATGGTGGTGTTCTTATCGATCAGCTTGGTCATGACACCGCCCAGCGTCTCGATCCCCAGCGACAGCGGGGTCACGTCGAGTAACAAAACATCTTTAACTTCGCCACCCAACACACCTGCCTGGATAGCCGCCCCCACTGCTACCGCTTCGTCAGGGTTAACATCACGGCGTGGGTCACGACCAAAGATACGCTTGACCAGCTCTTGGACCTTAGGCATCCGGGTCTGACCGCCCACCAGGATAACTTCATCGATGGCTGAGGCTTGCAACCCCGCATCCTTGAGAGCGATACGGCATGGCTCCACGGTCTTCTCGACCAGGTCATCTACCAGAGATTCGAGTTTGGCCCGCGTCAGTTTGTAATTGAGATGCTTGGGACCGCTGGCGTCGGCGGTGATGTAGGGCAGATTGATATCGGTCTGCTGACTCGACGAAAGCTCGATCTTGGATTTCTCCGCTGCTTCCTTGAGACGTTGCAGGGCGAGAGGGTCACTACGCAGATTGATACCCGTCTCCCGCTGAAATTGCTCGACCAAGTGGTCAATGACGCGCTTGTCAAAATCCTCACCGCCCAGGAAGGTATCCCCGTTGGTGGAAAGCACCTCGAACTGGTGTTCACCTTCTACCTCAGCAATCTCGATGATGGACACGTCGAAGGTGCCGCCACCAAGGTCGTAAACCGCGATCTTGGAGTCACCGCGCTTCTTGTCCATGCCGTAGGCAAGTGCTGCAGCGGTGGGCTCGTTGATAATGCGTTTGACCTCAAGCCCAGCGATGCGCCCAGCCGCCTTAGTCGCCTGCCGCTGCGAATCGTTGAAGTAGGCCGGCACGGTGATGACCGCCTCGGTGACGGCCTCCCCTAGATAGTCCTCAGCGGTCTTCTTCATCTTCATCAAGACCCGCGCCGAAATCTCGGGCGGCGCCATTTTCTTACCGCTGACATCAATCCACGCGTCACCATTGTCAGCACGCGCAATGCCGTAGGGCACCATACCCATGTCACGCTTGACCACATCATCCTCAAAACGACGACCAATCAGACGCTTGATGGCAAATAGGGTGTTCTTGGGATTGGTCACAGCCTGACGCTTAGCACTCTGACCTACCAAGACCTCATCACCGCTAAAAGCGACGATGGAAGGGGTAGTACGGTCCCCCTCGCTGTTCTCAATGACCCTGGGCTTAGTACCCTCCATGACTGCTACACAGGAGTTGGTGGTTCCCAGGTCGATACCAATAATTTTTCCCATTTCTTTCTCCAGTTACGATGTGCGTCGGGGGTAAAAGTCCGCCGCTTGGGGGGTAGTTAGGTCGTTGTAGTTAGGTTGTAGAGAACTGCCACGTTCCACCGAAGGACAACTTCATTGAGAGTCGCTTCTAAATTACAATTGGTGAAAATAGAACAGGTTAATCGTTGGTTTGTGGTATGGGGGTGCCCACTACCTATTTCAAGCGGACTCACCCTTATTGAGCCTCACCCACCCCGCCACTCCCTGAGGGAGACGTGTTCTGCGAAACAATTACCAAGGCCGGACGGATGAGCCGTTCGTTGAGGATATAGCCCTTTTGGTACACCATTAGAACAGTATTGTGGGGTACAGCGGCATTCGGCTGAACGGTCATGGCCTGGTGCCACTCGGGATTGAAGCGTTCGTTGGTCGGGTTGATCTCACGGACACCAAATTTGGTCATGGCGCTGGCCAGCATCTTGAGGGTAAGTTCCATACCCTCACGTAGCTTGGCCACATCTGCGGAAGTCCCCTCGGGCACACTAGAGAGCCCAAGCTCCAGACTGTCCCTGACCGATAGCAACTCCGCAGAGAAACGCTCCAGGGCAAACTTATGGGCACTCTCTACGTCGCGCTCGGCCCGACGGCGCACGTTATCCATCTCGGCGCGGGCACGCAGTAGGTCGTTCCAGTGGGCATCCGCCTTGGCACGAAGCTCATCGTTCAACCGCCGCAACTCTGCGGTACTTAACTCCCACTTATTATTTTCTCCACCTCTTTCGTTCTCCCCCACTGTAGGGGAAGGAGTACCGGCACTCGCCGCTTCGACGGTCGCGGATGCAGGGTGTGGTTCCTGATCGTCGCGCAAGGTAGCACTCTGCTCTGTTTCCATAGGATCTCCAGACATGGCCGCCCCCCGCGATAGAGAGCAAAGAGCGGGGGGCGGGTCGACTAACGGTTAGGAATGCAGGGATGTGGGGACTCAAGCGTGGTGATTCAAGGCCGAGCCAAGAAGTGCCGCCGCCAGTTCAACGATGGGTAGTACCCGCTCGTAGGGCATACGAGTGGGACCGATGACCGCAACCACTCCCAAAATCTGACCATCGGCGGTATAGGGGGAGGCAACGACGCTGCACTGCTCCAGAAGATGGCAGCCCGACTCGGCCCCAATGAAGACCTGGGTCCCCTCCCCGGCCAGACATTGGTCCAACAGGTGGAGGATGTCGCGTTTACGACTAAACGCCTCAAAGAGTCGACGTAGCTCCTCTCGACCCTCAATATCCAGACAACCGAGCAGATTCTCCTCCCCCACCAACACATAGTCGTCAGGGGCAGGCGGGGCATCAAAGATTACCCTCCCCACGGCCATCAAGGCGCTGTCCATACACTGACGGTCTTCCTGCATCTCCCGTAACAGCCGCGCACGCACCGCTTCCAAGGTCTGACCGGCAAAGGTTTCGTTGAGATAACCAGCAGCCCGATCGAGTTCGGTGGTGGTATAGCCACGTTCGGTGTGGATAACGCGATTACGCACCTCGCGTTCATTCACCACCAGGATGACCAATACCCGCCGCTCGGACAGCGACAAGAAGGCTACTTGGCGCAGCACCATGGCATCCTGGCGCGGAACCATCACCAAACCCGCAAAACGGGTCAGCCCTGACAACAACGCCGAGGTGGAGGCCACTAATTCGCCAATGCTTTGATCAGGACCTAGATGACTACGCCAACGCTGCAATTCGCGCCCCTGAGGCGGTTGCAGAGTCATCAGGTGGTCCACAAAATAGCGATAGCCTAAAACGGTGGGCACACGTCCCGAGGAGGTATGACGCGAGGCCAACAATCCCATTTCTTCCAGGTCGGCCATAACGTTACGGATGGTTGCCGGACTCAACTCGGCCGCCAGATCCCGTGCCAGAATCCGCGATCCAACCGCCTTACCTTCGCGGATATAACGCTCCACCATCACCTTGAGCAGGTGACTGGCACGTTCATTGAGTACAATCTCGGTCACGATGGGGAGGTAACAACCTGAGCAGTAGCTTTGGGTGACGTGGAAAGTACCCAGGAGATGGGTTCGTGTCAAGGGTTAAACAGACACTTTTAGAAGGTTTATGCCTAACCACCGAATCAAGCTTTCCCGCGAATGGACCAGTCACGCACATACCGCCATAATCCTCCATGCGGGTGCAGCCGCTCCATGCTGACGGTATCGCCCCCCCAACCTTCAGTATCTCAGTACCTCAATCTAGATCCTTTCCATGGATACCCCCTCCAATACTCTGTTCCACAACATTGGGCTGCTTACCAGGTACGCCGATCCAGTGCTCCGTGAGACCATGGGTGCCTTGGTCGCCATCCTCAAGAATCGGGGATGTAACCTCTTTCTGGACGAGCGTGGTGCTCAGCTTACGGATTACCACGAGGCACAGACCAGCACCCTCCAAACCATTGGTGAGACCTGCGACCTAGTGATTGTGGTAGGTGGCGACGGGACACTGCTCAACGCTGCTCGTAGCTTGGCGAGCTACAACGTCCCCATACTCGGAGTAAATCTCGGACATCTAGGTTTTCTGGCGGATGTCCCCCCCCAAACCATGGAGGAAATCCTGAGCGCCGTCCTGATCGGCCACTACGAATCGGAAGAACGCCATCTATTACACGCGACCGTCTTACGAAACGGTGAGACTATTAGTGATAACGATGCGTTTAATGATGTTGTGATTCATCGCTGGAATGTGCCACGGATGATCGAATTTGAGGTCTATGTCAACAATCGTTTTGTCTACACCCAACGTGCCGACGGCCTCATCATTTCGACGACTACAGGCGCCACCGCCCACGCCCTATCTGCTGGCGGACCTCTCATCTATCCCTCCTTACCCGTCACCCTGATTGTCCCAATCTGCCCACACACGGTAAGTACCCGTCCATTAGTCATACCCAGCGAGGCTATCGTTGAAGTAGTAATAACAGATAGTAATTACGAACACGCTCAAATGACCTGCGATGGGCAGATTAATCTCGGCCTCACCTCTAGTGACCACGTCATCATCCGCAAACGCGATGGCCATGTTCGCTTAATTCATCCTGAGGGTTACGACTATTTCCGAATCCTACGGGAGAAGCTTCATTGGAGCAAAAAGATCACCACCTCTCGAGGGATTTGATCACAAAGGGTGACCGTTCAAAATTAGACGACCTAAGTTATTATCTAGTCCAAGTTGCTACCTATGCGGTGAGAAACGAAAAAGCCCCTCTCCAGGAGGAAGAGAGGAGAAAAGCGCGCTAGGTAGCAACTTGGGTTATCTATTTTTCTATTCTGGCAGGAATGCTCGAACGGTGATTGAATTTAGCCATAGCTAGCAACTCAAGTTATCTATTAGACATTATCGGAAACCTCACCCCCCAACCCCCTCTCCTTAACAGGAGGGGGGAGAATTATTCCGTTGTTATGCTTAACTCCTGGACGGAACAGGCAAAAAATCTCCCCCTCTCCTGTTAAGGAGAGGGGGGCGGGGGTGAGGTTTTGGGTTTCCGATAATGTCTATTATCTGCACCAAGAAAATATATGCGTGTAACCCGTCTATAGAAATGGAGCCAGCGATGTCACGATGGTTACAGAATACCCTACCGATTCTCGCTGTAGTGGCTTTATTATTAATTCTCACTATGGTTCAACGTGATGAATCACCAGCCCCCCCGAGTGTCCCCGGAGCAACGCTGCTGGATCCGCCCCGACCATTGGCCCCATTCTATCTCGTCGACCAACATGGAGTGGTAATCGACCGCGCCCGCCTCGAAGGACGCTGGACATTATTGTTCTTTGGTTATACCCACTGCCTCGACCTCTGCCTGGCAACTTTAGCCGCGCTCGCGGCTACTCAAGAACAATTATCGGTCACCGAAGCGGGTAGCGAGGAAGTCCAAGTAATATTCGTATCGATAGACCCAGCGCGAGATACCTCCGACGCCATAGATCAGTACCTAAGCCGTTTTAATTCTGCCTTCGTGGGGGCTGTGGCCGAACCTGAGGCCCTGGCTGGGCTTGCTAATCAATTTGGGGTGACCTGGCGACGCGGCTCGAACCATCAAACCGGAGACCATCATCCGATAGAACATAACAGAACGGTCTTCGTCATCAACCCAGAAGTGCAGTGGTACGCATCACTCACGCCTCCTCTGGAAGCTGCCCGACTTACCGAAACGATACGGATAATTCGAATCCAAGATGTCCACAACTAGAATAATTCCCGAGAAATCAGGCAAGTGCCCGCATAAGCCCTAACTGGGCCATAAACCGTTGATTGCCCGCTCCGCTACGCGCTATACACCCTAATCCCATGGTTAAACATGATCCACGACCTCAGAAGATCTGATGTTGCAGTACTGGCTTTGCTTGCGTATAGTTACGATGCACAATATGTACTATGTACTATGTAATACGAACCGTAACTATACACAACTTTAGGAGACACATCATGGCCAGAGGTATCACACAAGAACAGGTTTTTGCGGCCGCTCAGGCACTGTCTAGCCGAGGCGAATCCGTCACTATTGCCAATGTTCGCCGTGAGTTGGGCGATACTGGTAGTTTCTCTACCATTCACGAGTCGTTGCGCACTTGGCGCGAGGAGCATCGCCCCGAGCAACCGCCCGCAATCTCCGAGGCCCTGGATGCTGTGGGTGGGGCAATGCGCAAAGTCTGGTCGGCAGCTTGGGGGGCGGCCCAGTCGGCACTGAGCAGCGAGCGGGAGAGTCTAGAAGCAGCGCGCGTCCAAATGGCGACGGAGCGCACCGAACTGTTGGCGGAGATCGGACGTCTGGAGGCCGAGCTGGAGACCTGCACCGAGGCAACCAAGACCAAAACCAAAGAAACATCACCTGCTGAATCAACCCCTTCCCCCGCTACGCCTTCCGCAGCGGCAGGATGAGCGCACCAGAAAGTCCACACAAATAGAAAACTGTTAGAGCGGGATATAGGAGCAGATTGACCATTATCCACTCAGAAAAGTTGCCGCTATTCGTTTGAATCATCACAACTTTCGATACGAAAGCGGTTTCCCGTAGCTTGCAAGCGTTCTGTAATAAAACTGTAACTTACCTATGTTGTACTGATCGTCACTTCCTCAACCTCATGCCCCATCGATTTCAAGGTGGGGCATGGGGTGTGGATCGACGGCTTTTAAGAGGTTCCAAATGGCAGTCCTAGACGACATTTTGAAAAGCGACACAGTTATTAACTTGGCTATCGGGATTGGGGCGATGGTCGTAGTCCCTATGGTGCTTCCCGTCCTTGTCGGTCTTGCCAGGCCGACGACCAAAGCCGCCATCAAGGTGGGGATCGTCACCTACGAAAAGGGGATGGAAGCGATGGCTGAGATCGGTGAGATCATCGAAGACCTAGTAGCTGAGGCGAAGGCAGAACTGAGCCCTACAGCCTTGGCAAACACAGCAGTCAACCATCCCCCGGTACCGTGAAATGACCCCGCTCGCACTTGTCACCCATAGCTCACCAGGGCGGCTACGCCTCAAAGTTCCCAGTGTGCGGGGCGAGGAAGAATGGTTTCTAGCGGCACAAACACAACTTGCGACCTGTGCCGAGGTTCGAGAGGTGGAGGTCAATTCCCACACGGCAAGTATCCTCGTACACCACAACGGTAATGCGGATGTAGTATTCAATTGGGCTCAGACACAAGGCCTATTTGAGATGGAGGATCCGTCTAAGGGGCCACCAGCATCCGTCGCCGCCACGGTACGTCAGGGTCTCAACCGTTTCGATAACATGTTGGCCGCAGTGAGCAACGGCGCATTACTAACCTGCGCGTTGGTTAGGGGACTCCAGCTAAATAGCATATTGGACGGATTCTTCTTTAAAAAGTTCTCTGACTTTCTCTGGCGATTTTTTTAAATCCTCTAAAAGTTGAGTAGCTTTATTTTTTAACTCCTCCACATTACGAATAAGGTGACGCGCAATTCCTTGTGTCTTAATATTGCTCCATACTAGCTCGACAGGATTAAGGTGTGGAGAATAGGTGGGAAGAAAGAATATTTTAACCTTTCCATTTGTCGTCTCCAGATATTCCTTAACTACTTTTGCATGATGGGCAGAATACCCGTCTGTTACAATATAGATGGGGCATGAATTCTCTTGAGCCAAAATTTTTAGATATTCAACAAACGCACCACCATTGAGCGATGAGGGACCTATTTGGAAATGCATCTTTCCTTCAGAAGTTATCGCAGCGATCATATTTATGCGATAACGTCCACCAGTGGAGGGAATTATGGGAGTTAAACCTTCTAGCCCCCAAGTTGTACCCGCGTGATAATCGGTGCGCGCCCCAGCCTCATCAAGAAAATAGATTATAGCACCCTCATTACTTGCCAACTCTTTGATTCTAGGAAACTCTTTGTTAATCCAATTATCTACTGAAAATTGGTCCCTCTCTATCGCACGATATACTGGCCGTTGTGGAGTTAAATTAATGCGGCGCAAAAAACGGCCCACCGCGGAACGACTCATGTAAATAGAAAATTTCCTCTCTATTAATGTCTTTATCATTTCAGTTGTCCATAAGACTGTCGAGAATTCAAAATCCAATGGGGTAAATGCGCACAGCCAGAATACGAGTATTCCTTCTTGCTGTTCATTGATGAAGGATTTTCTTCCAGGGACAGGTTTCGCATTTAACGTAGCTAGACCCATCTCTTTTGCCTTCTTCACCCATTCGTACACCTTCGATCGGTGCATACCGAAAATCTCGCCCACCTCCCTAGGAGACATTCCTTTACGTACAGCTTTTACTGCTTGAAGCCTTATATACTCAAGGGTAGAGTGATCGAGAGAACGTCCATCAGAATTTTTCATAATTTTAGCAATTTCATGTCTTATTTTTTGGTTGGACTAATAATAGATTATTTTTACTTGCTTGTCCCCTAACCAACGCGCAGGTTAGTAGACATCAATAGCTTATTGTTCGTAACCTTCTCAACGGCGGTTGTGGTTCAGTTTCTACGGGGACAGTACGTAGGCCCAGTGACAACTCTAATGGAGCAAGCATTGCGAAGCCTGTTTTTTGTAGTGTCGAGCCCCCCTAAGTAGACCTCCAATCCTGTCATTGCTTACCTTACCATGTTGCTGCGCTTTGCCAAATTGATTACCGAGAATTTTCCTGCCGTCGTCACCCACTCTTGGCTTATTTCCTCGCGATGCGAATCAAACGCAATCGCGCCCCCCCCAGGGAAAGTGGGCGTCTCGCCCACTCTTATGCGGCCAAGATGGCCACGCTCCCAAAAGGATCTAAACGATTATCGCCAGATTTGCAGCTTTACGCCTTTTTATCTACTACCGGTAATTCCTGAAGGTCAACCGACCAATGTCGATTTGGTTTCAAATTCTGCTCATCTTCCTACTCATATTGCTCAATGGCTTCTTTGCCATGTCCGAGCTTTCGCTGATGTTGGCGCGCAAAGTGCGCCTCGAGAGCATGGCCAAGAATGGCAGCCGCGGTGCCAGAACGGCGCTAATTCTAGCGGCGAAACCCGCCCGTTTTCTGTCCACGGTGCAAGCCGGAATCACTATCGTGGGAATCTATACCGGGGCCATTTCCGGGGACGCCCTGGCCGAACAGGCGGGACACTGGCTTGCCTCCGAGGTACCGGCACTAGAGCATCTAGCCGTACCTCTAATGCTGACTGTGGTAATCGCAACGGTTGGCTACCTGTCACTGGTTAGCGAACTGGTGCCCAAACAGCTTGCCATCGCCAACCCCGAGGCCATCGCAATCGCCGTAGCTTGGCCGATGCGCGTGCTGTCGGTAGTAGCCGCCCCTATGGTGTGGCTGTTGGAGACGTCCATTCACCTGGTACTGCGGCTGATCGGCCGCCATGATGCAACGCCGCAGAGCGTTACCGAGGAGGAAGTACGGGCCTCCATTGCAGAAGGGGCGCGCTCGGGAGCGCTCAAACCCGCAGAGGGAGACATGATGGCAGGGGTCATGCGCCTCGCCGATCGGCGAGTACGATCCTTTATGACACCACGACCGAATATCCACTGGCTGAATATCGATGACGATCCTCAGACAGTGCTGCGCAAGTTGCGAGAGAGTGGCTATTCCCGACTTCCGGTCGCCAGGGGGGACCTGGACGAACTGCTAGGGATCGTACAGGCCAAAGATCTCTTTAATCAGATTCTGGAAGGTCGCCCTTTGGATATCCATGCGGCGTTGCACGGGGCCGTAGTAATTCATGACAACAGCCCAGCACTGGGGGTATTGGAGATGTTGCGTAGCTCCCCCTTGCATTTGGCAGTAGTAGTGAACGAGTACGGCAGCGTCCAAGGCATCATTACCGCTACCGACATCCTTCAAGCCATCGTAGGCAACCTAGCCAAGCCCGATAAAGCGCCTTACCCGGAAACGATCCAAAGCAAGGATGGGAATTGGCTAATAGATGGTAACCTGGCCTTCGACATAGCCCAAGATCTGATAGGGATCAAGGATCTACCCTCCAGCGAGGGGAAGTACACCACCGTAGCCGGTTTTGTCCTTGCTCACTTAGATCACATCCCTACCGCTGGAGAATATTTCGACTGGGAGCACTATCGCTTTCAGGTTCTCGATATGGATGGCCTGCGCATCAATAAGTTATCAATATCAAATCATAACAACCAAACAATGCACGAGGAACAGAGAAATACACCCGGTAATCTCGATGCTACGGAATTCTCGGTCACTCTGGGCGATAACCATGGACGAATACGACAACATCCGAGACATCATCACCGCCATCGACATCCTCCAAACCATCGTGGACAGTCAAACCAAGTCCGACGTGGAACCAAGTTTGGGAGCGATTCGTTGAAAGTGCTAGACCTGGCAGTTGGATGGTCAGTAAGCGCTACATCACCATGATAAATAATCTGCCAACAGCCCGAATAGTCATAAAAATGTAACATTAACCTGCTGTAATAGCCCTCTATTAGTAAGAAACTTGTATCCCTTTTAGCGCGTAGGGTGAAGAGTGAGCGACCACATCCATCATGTCCCCGGCCGGTTGCGGGTACGTAATCCGGCTCTAAAAAATAATGCAGAGCGGTTCAAGTCAGTGGAGGAAAGTCTGGCGGGAATGACCGGTATTCAAGCCCTGCGGTTGAACTCTCTGACCGGAAGTATCGTGGTCAATTACGATATTCACCATATTGACGGAGCCGCTATCCTCATGCGGCTCAAGGAACACCGCCATGTAGACCATCACTTGGAGATGAACGAGCCTCTTCCGGTTCCAGAAGAATGGTCGTGGGGTAGCCTTGCCGTCAATGCTGGCCAAATCGTCGGCAAGGCTGTCCTGGGCACCCTCCTAGAAAAAGCCTTTCTACTAACCTGCGCGTTGGTTAGGGGACAAGCAAGTAAAAATAATCTATTATT